>JBKJYI010000472.1:0-12552 GCA_046715855.1 Phycisphaerae bacterium | reverse complement strand
CTCCGGCGGCCTGAGCACTCCGCGCGGCATCGCCCTTCTCCCCGACGGAAGGTTGCTGGTGGTCAATCGATCGAGCAATCAGATCCTCGCCTACGACAGCAATGGCTCATCCCTGGGCCAGTTCAATGATCAATATCCGCTGGGCGGCCTTTGGGGCATTCGAGTCGGCCCCAATGGAAACGTCTTTGTTGTGCGCGTGAGCGGCAGTGTTCGAATCATCGAATACGATGTGAACACCGGGCGATACTTGCGCTCCTTCATCCGCGGCGATGCGCTTCTCAGTCAGCCCACGGGATTGGCCTTTCGACCGGAGTCCCCCGTGGATTGCAATAGCAACGCGGTGCTGGACGCCTGCGACATCGCCGAGGGCCTGGAAGAGGACGCCAATGGCAACAGTGTCCCAGACGTCTGCGAAACTGCGTGCTCGCCGCTCCCGCCCCCTGCAGCCGCACCCGACGGCATCAGCAAGAATCGCTATCTCTCCCTCGACACCACCGTCGCCGTTCCGCAGTCGCGTGCCATTCATGTAACACTCTCGGATCTCCCGCCGCCCTTCGAATCCTTGGAAGGCCAGGCTCGCTGGGTCGGCCCGCCGGTAGACCGCCCCGACACGCTGAGCAGCACGTTCAAGACAGCGACCCTGCAATGCGAACCGTTCTACTCCGACTGGAGCGGCGTCGGCGTACTTTCCATCTACGACCCAGCCATCGTGCCCGGTGCGCGATACGAGCTGCGCACGATCATCGAAGGCTGCCTCGCCGAGCAGATCAATTCAACTCCGCTGGAGGTCGTCACCGTCGCTCGCTGGGGTGATGTGGTCGAACCCTTTAATCCGCCCTCGCTCACGGCCCAGCCCGACTTCAGCGATATCGCCGCCCTGGTGGAGAAATTCCGCAACACCCCGAGCGCCCCGCCGATGGCCGCTGCCGACGTCTCTCCCAACCAGCCCGACCAAATCCTCGACTTCAGTGACATCGCCCTGGTCGTGGATGCATTCCGAGGCGGACCTTACCCGTTCTCTGGGCCCGCGCAGTGCCCATAAAACTTTTTGCGAGAATTAAATGGGCCCCACCCACCGCCTCGGCGACTGATCTGTGCGTATTTCCGAACACCGAGCGCAAGCGACGGGGCCATCGCGCCCTCAAAACAGAGCCGTTCCGGCGCGCTGGGATAAGGAAGCGGTCCCCACCTTGCCCGTACAACTCGAACGGCCCGATAGGATCGCATAGAATAAAAGAGAACGCAGATGCCGGGGTTTGACCCGGACTCGTAGACGAAAGGCCCGATTTTGCAGGTAAAGCTGGCCACATCGCGGGGGTTTTGTTTCGGTGTCGAAGACGCCATTGAGCTGGCCGAGGCCGCCGTGTCACGGCATGGCGCCGGCCAGGTCGTCGCGCTGGGTCCGGTCATCCACAACAAGCAGGTTGTCGGGCGGCTCGAGGAGGCCGGGCTCAACCAATCCGGCGACCTCGAAACCATCGACCCCTCGCAGACCGTGCTCATCCGCTCGCACGGGGCCACGCCGCAGATGATGCAGCGCATCGCCGAGCGCGGCCTGAACGTCGTCGACGCCACTTGCGTGCTGGTGAAACGGGCCCAGAACGTGGTTAAAGAGCTTTACGAGCAGGGCTATCACGTCGTGATGATCGGCGACCCGAACCACCCCGAGGTGAAGGGCGTCATCGGATACGCCCCGGTCGTCACGGTCATCGACGAGAAGAGCGACCTCGACGAGGCCCTGCCCTACAAGGAGCGGCTGGGCATCGTCGCCCAGACCACGCACGCCCCCGAGCACGTCGCCAAGATGATCGCGAAAATTCTGGTGCGACCCTACAAGGAAGTGAAAATCGTCAACACGCTGTGCCTCGAAGTCACGCGGCGGCAGGAGGCGGCCATCGCCCTGTGCAAGGAAGTGGACGTCATGTTCGTGATCGGCGGGCTGCACTCGGCCAACACCAAAGAGATGGCCACGCTCTGCCGCGAGGCCGGCACCGACACCTATCACATCGAGACTTGGGAGCAGTTCGAGCCGAACATGGTGGCCGGCAAAAAAATCGCCGGCGTCACCGCCGGCGCATCGACCCCCGAATGGGTCATCTCCGATTTCGTCGACCGCCTTAAGGGTCTTTGACGTCAACGCCCGGAGAGTGATTTCGGTGAATCACCGGTCCTTGGCGGCTGGTTCGAGATTTTCGAATGAAACAATATGTCGCAAGCTTATCACCTCAACATCCTCGGCAAGGGTATGGCGGGGCTTTGCTCGGAAAGCATAGAGTGCGAGGCGAGCGATGAAGCAAAGGCCTGGATTATGAATATCGACTGTTCTTCCATCCGACAACCGTAGCCGCAGTGGAACAAAAGGCTCGCGATCCAATTCATGGGCAAGCGTTTCGGGGTTCATAAGCGAATCATACCCCTTTCTAATGTTTGGATTCAAATGGCCGGGGCGAAACTTCCATTAAAATTATAAGCCCGATAGCAGCTCTGAAACTTGGAGCCCCAGCGCGTTGCTGATACGGGCCAATGCCCAGACGGAGGCCGCGTTCTTTCCGAGTTCCACCTGCGAAAGCTGCGAGGTGGTCAGGTCGGTGCGGTCGGAAAGTTGCCGCAACGTAAGGTTTTGCGCGAGCCGGTGGCTGCGAATCCGCTGGCCGATGAGGCGATTGAGTTCGTGCTCGTCGGTGTAAATGATGCCCATGCGCTGGCAGGCACGATCGACGGCCTGGACCAGCTCTTCGTGCTTGAAGGGCTTGGCGATGTAATCGCAAGTACCGCGGCGCATGGTGGCCGTGGCGCTGTCCAGATCGGGATACGCGGTCATGACGATGCAGCTCATGCGCTCGTCAATGTTTTTGAGCTTTTCGACGGCCTCCACCCCGTCCATGGCGGGCATGCGTAGGTCGATCAGTGCGATTTGATAGGATTCGTTTTCGGCGGCCTTGATGGCCGCATCGGGGTCGGTAAACGTTTTCGGACTATAGCCGTGGTCCTCCAGCAGGAGCCCGACGGTTTTGCAAATTGAGGGGTCGTCGTCAATTACGAGCACTTTAATGTGGTGTTTTACAGCCATTATGCATCCTTGTTTTCCGTGGTTTTCCAGCCCGAAAGCGCCCGGGCCGGTTGGTCAAAAAGCAAATCGTTTCACGATCGAAAGGCCGCATCCGGATGGGCACGGCGTCGGACCTACATTACCAGCCATTGCGCCTTCACCGCGGGGCCGCTTGCTATTCGAATTGTAGAGTGCACTGAACGGATTTCAAGTACCAAAAGAAGAAGTGCCTATTCGGCATTAACGCCTTATGAACCTAGAGAAATTCCATATGTCTTGCGGTGCCAGCCCTTTAATCATGTCTGACTCGATCGGATCCTGTTCTTGCTCTCATCGAATACCTCGGACGCATTATAACTGGAACGCACAAAGGGACCTGCTGCGACACTCACAAAGCCAAGACCCTCGGCGAAAGTAGACAGCTCGGCGAACTCCTCAGGCGGGTAGTAACGTGCGACAGGGGCGTGGCGGTCCAAGGTCGGTTGGAGGTATTGGCCAACGGTCAGGACGTCGCAGCCGACGGCGCGAAGGTCGCGGAAGGCTTGGTGAAGCTCTTCGATTGATTCGCCAAGGCCGACCATGAGTCCGGACTTGGTGAGGGTGGCGGGGGCGATTTCTTTCACTCGACGAAGAACTTCGAGGGATCGGCGGTATTTGCCTTGGGGACGGAATTGCGGGGTGAGCCGCTCGACCATTTCAAGGTTGTGGTTGTACAGCTCCGGCCTGGCCTCGCAGAGCGCTTCGATGCATTCTCGGCGGGCATGAAAGTCTGCCGGAAGCACTTCGACGGTCGTGGTCGGGCAAGCGCTGTGGATGGCGCGCACACAGCGGGCGAAGTGGCCGGCGCCTTCGTCATCCAAGTCATCGCGGGCCACGGCGGTGATAACAACGTGCCGGAGAGCGAGGCGGTCGACGGCGTCGGCAAGGCGGTCCGGTTCGTCCACTGAGGGCGGATCAGGCCTTGCCGTTTCGACCGCACAATAATGGCAGCGCCGGGTGCACTTGTGGCCCAGGATCATGAAAGTGGCATGTCGCTTGGACCAGCATTCGGAAAGGTTCGGGCACTTGGCGTCCTGGCAGACGGTGGCCACTCCGCTCTGGGCAACAATCTCGACGGTGCGCGAAAAGTCACCCGACGGCAACGGCCTCTTAAGCCACGGCGGTAACCGTCGCCGCGGGGCGCTCTCCGGAATACGACTAATTACGGGCAGTTGCATCAATCGCGAAGGATACCTCAAGCCGCTACAAAAACCATGCCTCAATGGATAAACTGCAGAGTATCGAGTAGTATTCGTAGGCGTCGAAATAGCAAGGCATCGGGCCTTGCAATCGGAGACTTATTGCGTGGTATCTATCCGCTACGTCTTGCCACTGATTGGATTCTTCCCGTTGGTAAGCCATGCAGGGCTGGCCATTACTCTTATCCCCTCACCCGACATGATAATTGGACCTGGCAGTTGGTACTACGAACCTGGCCAAATCGTTCACGTGGACGTCTATGGCCAGCTTACGGGCGGCGATGAAACCCCAGCCAGTTTGCGACTTCGGTTGCTGCAGTTTGATTTCAGCGACACCAGTTCGGAGATATCAATTAATCTGCTCCCGACTCACACTGACACCGCGCAAGGTGATATCTCGTTCTGGAATTTTGGTACGACGCCTGTTTGCATGACCGAGCCGGGGCGCTGCGGAGAGAATTATTTCATCGATGATTTGCTTGATTCCGACGACCTGTTAAACGTGACCTACCTTGGGCTCACCAGCGATGGATCGCGACAAATCACCTTGCACAAGAGCGTGTCCACGTTGATCGGGGCCTTTGAATTCACGATGCCGCCCGATCCTGGCACTTACGTAATCGATCTTTTGAACGCCGACGAAACCGATTCTAATCAAGGCGCCGAATTGCGAGCTGGGTTTTCTGTGATCGGGCTTGGAACGCTGTGGCGAGCGAGTGATGGGGAAATCACTGGGGGCAGGCTATATACTACTATTCCCGAGCCTGGCACCCTGTTGCTACTACTGTTGGGCGCGCTATCTCTCCATAAGAAAGCAAAATAGCCAGCAGTTCAGTTCACATTGCCCAACAAAATCAAGTCAACACTCATGTTTCGCTAACCCGACTATAATAGAGAAGTCGTCGAAAGATCGAGCGCATGGAAAAGCCGGCTTTGATTGAAGTTTTGAAGGAGCGTGTCCTGATTCTTGATGGGGCCATGGGGACGAGTATCCATGCGCGGAGGTTGCCGCTTTCGGATTATGAGGGGCATGAGAATTGCGTGGATGTCGTGACGGCCAGCCGGCCCGACATTGTGCGGGATATTCACCGCTCCTTTTTGGCCGTTGGCTGCGATGCGGTCATGACTAACACCTTCGGCGCGAACAAGATCGTGCTGAGCGACTTTGGGATTGCGGAGCGAACGTATGCGCTGAACAAGCAGGCGGCGGAAATTGCCCGCGAGGCGTGCCGGGAGTTTGACCGGCCAAACCAACCGCGATTTGTGATTGGTTCGATGGGTCCGGGCACGCGGCTGCCTACGCTTGGGCAGACCAACTGGGACACGATTCTGGATAGCTACACCGAGCAGGCGCGTGGGCTGCTGGATGGCGGGGTGGATGCGCTGTTGGTGGAGACGTGCCAGGACCTTTTGCAATGCAAGTCGGGGCTGGTCGGGGCGCTGGACGCGATGCGCGAGAAGGGACGCGAGGTTCCGCTGTTTTGCACGGTCACCATTGAGACGACCGGGACGATGCTGCTGGGGACGGAGATGGCCGCGGCGCTGACGGCCATTGAGGCGTTCGACAAGGTTTCGGCTATCGGGCTGAACTGCGCGACCGGCCCGCAGGAGATGAGCGAGCATATCCGCTACCTGAGCGGGCATTGTGACCGATTCTTACTTGTTCAGCCTAATGCCGGTCTGCCGCAACTGGTCAACGGCGAGCCGTATTACGCACTGACTCCCAAAGAGTTGGCTCGGTGGCTTTTGGAATTCATCGAAGTAGACGGGGTGAACATTGTCGGCGGTTGCTGCGGCACGACTCCTGAGCATCTCGCGGCCGTGGTCGATGCAGTCGGCGTTCGGGCGCCCAAGCCGCGGCGCGTGCAGCGCGAGCCGGCGGTAAGCAGCCTCTATCAGGCGGTGTCGCTGCGGCAGGAGGCGGCGGTGCTGGCCATCGGGGAGCGCACCAACGCGAATGGCTCGAAAAAATTCCGAGAATTACTGGCCGAAGGCGACGTGGACGGGATGGTGCAGATGGCCCGCGAGCAGGCCAAGCATGGTTCGCACCTGCTCGACGTGTGCACGGCCTATGTGGGCCGCGACGAAGTGGCCGACATGACCGCTGTACTCAAGCGCTTCGTGGCCGACGTGACCGTACCACTGGTCATTGACAGTACAGAGACGATCGTCATCGAGGCGGCGCTGAAGCTTGCGGGCGGCAAGTGCGTCATCAATTCAATCAATCTCGAAGATGGCGAGGAGAAGCTCGACAAGATTTGCACTCTGGCCAAGCGGCACGGGGCCGCGGTCATCGCCCTCACTATCGATGAGGAGGGCATGGCCAAGACTTGCGCTCGCAAGGTGCAAGTCGCGCGGCGTATTTTCGATCTGGCCACCGGGCGGCATGGTTTGAAGGCGGGGGACCTGATCTTCGACCCGCTGACGTTTACGATTTGCACGGGCAACGAAGACGATCGCAAGCTGGGACTTGAAACGCTCGACGCGATCGCCGCAATCAAGGACGAGTGTCCCGGCGTGCACACCCTGCTGGGGCTGAGCAACATCAGCTTCGGCGTGAAGCCGCCTGTCCGCCGGGTGCTCAACAGCGTGTACCTGCATCACGCACGCGAGCGCGGGCTGGACGCGGCGATCATGCACGTAACGGGGATTGTTCCCTTGTTCAAGATCGATGAGGGACATCGACGTCTCGCCGAGGACCTGGTCTACGATCGCCGCCGCGAAGGCTACGACCCACTGCACGAATTGCTTCGCGCGCTGGAGGGGGTGGAGGTTTCGAGCGAAAAAGTCGAGCGGCCTAAGAATGTGGAGGACCGCCTCAAGCAGCGGGTGATCAACGGCGACCGCACCGGTCTGGAGGAAGACCTGGAAGAAGCCATGCTGACGCATCGGCCGCTGGACATTATCAACGACATTTTGCTCGACGGCATGAAGACGGTGGGCGATTTGTTCGGGGCGGGGCAGATGCAGCTTCCGTTCGTGCTGCAGTCTGCGGAGACGATGAAGGCGTCCGTGCGGCACCTGGAGCCGCACATGGAAAAGACGTCGGACGCGGGCAAGGGCTCGATCGTGCTGGCCACGGTGCGCGGCGATGTGCACGACATCGGCAAGAACCTGGTGGATATCATCCTCACCAACAATGGATACAACGTTTACAACCTGGGCATCAAGCAACCGATCAGCGCGATCATCGAGGCTTACGAAAAGCACAACGCGGATGCGATCGGCATGTCGGGACTGCTGGTGAAGTCCACCGTGGTGATGCGCGAGAACCTGCAGGTACTCAATGAGCGGGGCATGGATCCGCCGGTGATTCTCGGCGGAGCGGCGCTGACGCGGAAATATGTTGAGCAGGATTTGCGGCCGGAATATGGGGGGTCGCTTTTCTATGCCAAGGATGCGTTCGCCGGGCTCAACCTGATGGAGCAGATAGCAGCGAACCGAGGCGATCCGCGAACTTCCGTTCGCGCGGATTTGCGGCAATCGTCCGCACTCGCGCGCGGCGAAAACACTCTGAATGCAAACGACAATTCTACGTCCGCGCGAACGGAAGTTCGCGGCTCGCCAGACCTGCACGAGGAGGCGTCGGAGCGGTTCGGATACACACCGCCCAAGTCGAACATTTCGCGCGAGGAGCCGGTGCCGCAGCCGCCGTTTTGGGGAAGGCGCGTCGTCGAACACATCGATCCGCGGGCGGCGCTGGCCTATCTCAACGAGAATATGATCTTTCAGGTGCAATGGGGGTTTCGTAAGAGCCGTCGCAGCGTGCAGGAATATGCGCGATTCATCAACGACGAAGTCCGGCCGATCTTGCGGCGGCTGCTTGAGCAATGCGAACGGGAAAACATCCTGCAATTGAAGGCGATCTACGGCTTCTGGCCGGCCCAGTCCGACGGCGATTCGCTCATCATCTACGATCCCGACGACCGCGATCGGCAACTGGTGACTTTCGAGTTTCCGCGCATGGGAAAGCCGCCCTACTGGTGCCTCAGCGACTTCTGGCGGCCGGTCTCCAGCGGGGTTTACGATGTGGCCGCTTTCAGCGTGGTGACGGCAGGCCGTCGGGTGAGCGAAGTCGCCCGCGAATGGTTCGCGCAGGATCGCTATCAGGACTACTTATATCTGCACGGGCTGGGCGTGGAATCCGCCGAGGCGCTGGCCGAATACATTCACAAGCAGGTGCGCGTTGAGTGGGGCATCGCCGACGACGATGCCCGGGCAAAGCAGGAAATCTTCAAACAGCATTATCGCGGCTCGCGCTACAGCTTCGGCTACCCGGCCTGCCCGCGGCTGGAGGACCAGGTCAAGCTCTGGCCGCTCCTCGACCCCGAGCGTATCGGCGTGACGCTCAGTGAAGAGTTTCAACTCGAACCCGAGCAAACCACCACGGCCATCATCACCCACCACCGCCAGGCGAAGTACTTCAACGTGCGCTAGTTCAACGTCCAATGATGTTCTTATCAATCTGATGAATTCAGTGAATCAATAGCGATAAGGCCTCCAACCCTCACTTCGAGAGTGACTCGATGATTGATTAGAAACGCCATGCCGACCAATGGCGCCCCTTGGGTTTCTAAAACCGTCAAGGGACGCAGCTCATTGTTCCAAAGAACGTTGCCTTCGAATTTTCGAAGTGCGACAGTTTGTCCATCCCCCAGCTGTGCTTCGGCAAAACTGTGAAAGGGCAGCTCGAGCGAGGCAATATGATCCGAAGGGAGGGTCAAATATCCATTGAAACCCGTATCAATCACTGCCATTATCGGTATTGGTACGTTTTGAGGAGAAGCCAATTCCAACGGAATCAGTGCTTCCAGGTCGTCGGAAACGAATCCGGTACAAATCATTTGTTTTTCAGGCGGTGGCCGCCGAGACGGAATGCGGTGGCGTGGCCAATTCGGAGAGTGATCAATGGAGCATCGGCAAAGCGAATCCGAGCACGGCGCGATGCGGCCACGTCGTCTGCATCAATCTCGTATTCGCCTGTGTCTACGTTGAGGACGAGAAATTCTCCTGAATGGTTGGGTTCCAATTGCGATCGGAGCTTGGATTCATAGAGGCTTCGTCCGCGACGCATAATATCTTTTGAGTCATGTGAGTCATGGAGCTTCACACTCACATTGTACCAACAGCCTACCGCCGATTCAACCAGTTCTATCGCATGTGCTCGTCGAGCATGTCGGCAAAAGCGCCCCAGCGCTTGCGCAGGCGGCGGGTTTTGTTGCCGCCGGGCCACCATTCCACGCTGCCTCGTCCCATGGAAAGAGTGCCGAGCAGTTCGTCGCCCTGGCGGACTTCGAATTGCAATGCATTTCCGCTCTTGAGCTTGGTGAGTTCCACCCGTGCGGGCATGAACAGCGTGACCTTCGTCTGCGTTATCCTTCGTCGGGCCATCGGTGTGTCTCGCTTTCCGAAATCGCAGAAGGTCTCCTTCCGCGGTTGGGATCACTTATTCTCCAGCGAATCCAGAAACTCCTGAAGGATCGCCTGGGCAGCGAGGCCGTCGAGGCGGGCTTTGCGTTTTTTGCGGGTGAGGTCGCCGCCGACCATTTTTTCGCGGGCCGTTTCGCTGGAAAGCCGCTCGTCGAAATAGTGCACGGGGAGCCCGCTGAGGCGTTCAAGGGCGTCGCCGAATTCGCGGACGAGCCTGGCCTGCGGGCCCTCGGAGTCGTCCATGTTCAGCGGGAGGCCTAGCACGAACGCGCCCGCGTCGTATTCGCGGGCGGCAGCCAGTACGGCGCGAGCGTCCGCCGCAGGAGCGCCAGCTCCCGGCACTCCCAGCACCGGAGCGGCCAGCTTCGTTTCGGTGTCTCCCACGGCCAGCCCGATGCGCTTGGCGCCGTGATCGATGGCCATGTATCGAGGCATGAATTAGGTGAATTCCTCGCCGAATTGCTGGCGGACATTGTCCACGAGTTCCTTGATCGCCTGGGCGTCTCGGCGCGTGCAGATGAGCGTGGCGTTGGGTGAATGCACGATGACCAGATCATCCACCCCGATGGTCGCGATCAAATGCTTGTCCTCCGACACGACGATGTTGCCGCGCGAGCCAAGGTGAATCGTGTGGCTGCAGGCGGAGACGTTGCCGTCGCCGTCGGCGTGCAGCACGGCCTCCAAGGCCGGCCAGGAACCCACGTCCACCCACTCGCAATTGAGTTCGACAACCAAAACACGATCGGCTCGCTCCATAACGGCGAAGTCGATGCTGATGCGCATGAGCTTGGGGTAGATGCTTTGCAACTTGGTCTGGCGTTCCTCGGTGGGCCAGGCCTGGGCAATCTCGGTCAGCGAGGCGTGCGACTGGGGGAGGTGTTTTTTGAGTTGTTCGAGAATGGTGGTGGCCCGCCAGCAGAACATACCGCTGTTCCAATAGTATTCGCCGCTCGAAAGATACTTCGTGGCCGACGCGTAGTTGGGCTTTTCCACGAAGCGCTGAACTTCGTAGACGCCCTCGCTGAATCGCGAACCGCGCTGGATGTAACCATAAGTCGTATCCGGCCGGGTAGGGCGCACGCCGAGAGTAACCAGGGCATTGGAGTTTTCCTCGGCAATCGCAAAGCCCTTCAGCACCGCCTCGCTGAATCGATCTTGCGGGGAGATAACGTGGTCGGCAGTGAATGTGCCGATCACCGCCTCGGCGTCGCGCTCGTGCAAGATGGCCGCGGCCAGCCCCACTGCGTTGGCGGTATCGCGGCCCACCGGTTCGCCATACAGATTCGCCGCGGGGATCTCGGGAATTTCCTCGGCCACCAGCGGGAGGTGCATCTGGTTGGTGATGACGTGAATCTGTTCGGGCTTAAAGATGGAGGCGATGCGCTCGTACGATTGCCGAAGCAGGCTCATCCCGCCCAGGAAGCGAAGCACTTGCTTGGGGCGATCTCGACGGCTGAGGGGCCACAGTCTGACGCCCGCGCCGCCTGCCATGATGACCGCGTGTCGCATGATGAAACTCCGTGCCCCCGTCGAACTCTTGTGCGTCCGCGCGAACTGAAGTTCGCGGCTCGCCAGTCCTAGCTGCCGAAGTCGTCGAGCTCGACGCGCTTCAATTCGGCGAACTCGAGGACCCACGAACATCGCGGACCGCTTTGGAACTGGATGTCCACGTGCGTCCGTCGCAGCCCGCGGTGGATCGAAAGAATTTTGCCTACGCCGTGTCCGGGGTGCTCCACAAACGTGCCGATGGTCCATTCCGCGATGTCGGCCGGCAACTGGCCCGACGGGTTGATGCGCTTCGCCGGGGCGGGCCGGTCCTTGTCGTCGCCGCGCCATTCTACCTGCTCGCGGGGTAATTCGTCGAGAAAGGGGCTTCGAACGGTTCGCTGGGTCACGCCGCGCATCATGCGATAGCGGGCGTGCGACAGGGTCAGCTCGTTTTTCGCCCGCGTCATGCCCACGAATAAGAGCCGCCGCTCCTCCTCGATATTCACCGAGTCGGGGTCTTCATCGCCGAAGCGGCGGAAAGGCAACAAACCCTCTTCGAGCCCCACCACGTAAACGCAGGGGAACTCCAGCCCCTTGGCCGCATGAAGGGTCATCAGCGTGACCTTGCCGCGCCCGTCCTCCACCGCGTCCACGTCGCTGATCAGGGCGGCGTGCTCCAGCCAGTCGATGAGGGTTGCTTCGGGATGCTCGTTTTGAAAGGCGGTGGCGGCGTTGATGAGCTCGTCGAGGTTGCGCGAAGGAGAATCGTCGGCCTCTTCTTCTCCGCTGTACAAGGCTCGAAGGCCACTATGGCTCATCACGAAGTCGAGCGCCTGCGGAGCGGGCATAGTCACGGACGGAGTCAACGTTCGGATGAGTTCCGCGAATTGCCTTACCTTGGCAGCACTGCGCCCCGCTTCGCTCAGTGCGGCCTCATCCCCGAGAAGGTCGAAGATTCCGCGTCTTCGCTCGGCCGCGAGGTGAGCGAGTTTCTCGACGGTGGTGTCGCCGATTCCGCGCGGCGGCGTATTGATAATGCGCAGCAGGGCGATCTCGTCGGCAGGATTAATCAGCACGCGGAGATAGGCAAGGACGTCTTTGATTTCCTTGCGGTTGTAGAACTCCACGCCGCGGGCGATCTGGTATTGCAGGCCGCCGCGCAAAAACGCTTCCTCGATCGCCCGGCTCAGGGAGTTCACGCGATAAAACACCGCGATATGGCCAGGGTCCGTTCCGGCTTTTAGCTTTCGCTGAATCTCGCCAGCCACCATCTGGGCCTCCTGATCGCCGTCCTCGCACTCGACGACGCGGACCGGCGGGCCGTCTTTGTTCTGAGTCCAGAGCGAC
>JBKJYI010000471.1:0-3245 GCA_046715855.1 Phycisphaerae bacterium | reverse complement strand
TCCTTAGCTTTGCCCCGGCCATTGGCAAATCTTGGACCACCTGTCTGGCCGGCTATTCTCAGCGTCGTCGACGGGACCAGGTCGCCGAACTCGCCCGATACCTCGCCCTACTTCTGCGTGCCGGAATACCGTTGGCGGAGAGTCTGGATGTCCTTTCCCGGCAATGCGACACAAAGAGTGCGACAGTACTCAAGGCGGTGCGCGATCGCATTCAAGGCGGAGTATCCTTCGCAGAAGCGATCGGCAGCTTTCCGGAATGGTTCGACGCCTTGTTCGTGAGCGCCGTCCGGGTGGGGGAACTTTCCGGCAACTTGGACGAGGCGCTGACTGAACTCGCCGAGCACATGCGCGTGGACCAGACGCTGCGCCACGAGCTGGCTAACGCCCTCACCTATCCTTTCATTCTTGGCGTGGTCGGCGTGGGAGTAGTGCTGTTTTTGATGAGTTACGTCGTGCCTCAATTGCTCAACGTGCTAACGGTGTCAGGCCGGCCGCTGCCGACTTCGACGATGCTGCTCAAGAAGATTTCCGATCTGCTGGTCAACCATTGGCTGATCGTCGGCGCAACCGCGTTGACTCTGGTTGGCAGCGCGTTCCTCCTTTATCGACAACCATCCATCCGACGCGCCTGGCAAGTTTTTCAATTGCGCATTCCCGTTCTGGCTCCTCTGATTCGCAAGAGCGTCATCGCCCAGTTCGCTCAGCGCATGACGCTTCTCCTTCGCTCGGGCATCCCGTTTGTGGATGCGGTGCAAAACGTGGCGGCTCAAAGCAAGAACCTCGTTCTGGCCGGAGAATTGCAGACCATGGCCAAAGCCGTGGAGTCCGGAAGCGATATCGCCAATACGATGTCCAATTCGCTGATTTTTCCGCCGGTGGTGGCACACATTGTGGCCGTCGGCCAGGACAGCGGCGAGCTCACTTCCATGCTGGGTGAATTGCGCAGCCGCTTTGAGACAGAGGTTCGATTGGCCATGAAGCGATTTACTTCCATTCTGGAGCCCATCTTGATCGTGGTCATGGCTGCGGTCATCGGGTTCGTGGTCTTCGCCTGCCTGATGCCCATTTGGGAAACGACGAGGGGGATATTATGAATATTGAATGGAAAAACGACCAAATAGCATGTCGATCAATTGATACTGGTCATTCCCCCTCGGCCATTCGAGCCTTTACGCTCATCGAAGTCATGGTTGTGGTGGTTATTCTTGGAGTCTTGGCAACCATCGTTACCGTGTCGGTTACCGACTACCTTGTGAAAGGAAAGCAGACCGCCGCGAAGACCGAGATCGCTCAGATCAAACAAGCCCTCCAGCTCTACTACACCGAGACCGATCGGTATCCATCCACCGATGAGGGACTCGCTCTATTGATCAAACCCAGCACGTCTCACCCCAACGGGCTTCTGCAGGGCGACCTGCTGGATCCCTGGGGTTATGCCTACGTATACGTCTATCCCGGCGTGCACGGAGCCTTCGATCTATGCAGCTTTGGGGCCAATGGTCAGGAAGGCGGCCTGGGCGCCGACGAAGACCTTTGTAGTTGGGACAAGCAAAGTAAGCCTTAGGCAGTGAGGCGGCATGAAGACCAACTGCTCCTCGTCTTGGGGTTTTACGCTGATCGAATTGCTCGTTGTTCTCACCCTGCTCTCCATCCTCGCGGGAATGACGTTTGTGCGCCTCGACGGTGTAAGCGACGACGCGCGCCTTCGAGCTTGCGCTGCAACCCATGCTTCGGTCATCAAGCTCGCCCAGGTGCAGGCCAGGAGCTCGGGTGAACCGAGACTTGTGGAGTATACGATTGCGAGTTTGCTGCTTCGCAAGCCCAACAAACGCAGCGGCTCCTGGGAATGGGATGAGGGTATAAGCTTCGATCTTACTCCCGGAGTGCGCTTGTCGGAGATTCTAACTCAAAGTGAGGGCTCGACGACCAAACAAGCGATTCGCGTAAATGCAAACGGCCGACTCGCTGATCATGCCGTGTTTTATCAAGTGCATGATCGCTATTTGGTGGCTTTGTTTTCCAATTTCCATGAGCCAAGGTATGGAATTTTCCCGCGCCGGCCTGAAGCATCGAGTTGGTCAAACCTGGTGAAACTGATCGCACAAAGCAATGAGAAACCGTAACGCTTTTACACTCATCGAGGTGTTGGCCGCGCTGGCGATTTTGTCGAGCGCATTGATGGTCTTGCTTGCTGCTCAGCAACGCAGCGTGAATCTATTACGAGGGCAACAAAGCAAGGACATCGCCGACGGCTTGGCCAGGGAACTCATCACCGATTGGAAGCTGCGGCCGGCGTATCAACCTCCATCAGAAGGCGAGTTTGCCGATGTTTCGCGATGGCATTGGACTCGACTGGAAGAGCCGATGTTGGAGCGCGATTCAACACTGCGCCGCACGACCCTCAAGATCTTCAAGCTCAACGACCATCATCAAGACGAACTTGTAAACAGCTACGTTTGGCTGGAGCCCATCAATGCCAAGTAGCCCCAGAAAACGTGATGATGTTCGAGCAGCGCGTGCATCCGCCTTCACCTTGGTAGAAATTCTCGTGGCCATGAGTCTCACGGCGCTGATCGTCGCTATTTCGGGTCGCGTCGCACTGCAGATGTCCGAGACTCGAAAAACCGCTCACCATATGAATGCAGTACTCGAAAAACGGAACGCTCTCGACGTGACGATCTCGGAAGATTTTGCGAGACTTCTTCCTATTCAGCTCATAGATAAACCACCACCGGTCGTCGTCGAAGGGTCCATTCTCGTATTGGAGCTTCCGGTGTTGGCAACCCTCCCCGTCGCCGAGGAATCGCTACATACGCCGTTGCAGCCCTGCCTGATTCGTTACTGGAAGCATCGAGAGGACGATGCAAGATACGGCATCGAGCGACAGATCATCGATTTGACCAATCCCGCCCGCGTCTTCGCTAAAGAGCGGGTCGCCAACGGAATCGAAGAATTCCACATGGCGGTCCGCCGTAAAGGCGAATGGAGCGAGATGGCCACGGTTAGTCTGCTCGACGCCAAGGAGATTGAGGCCGTTCAGGTTCGTGCCCGCTGGGTTGGTAATCCCGTAGTGTGGCAACGAATCTTTCGGATCGAACATGTCAAGTAACCTCAAAATTTCCCGTCGTGAAGGGTTTGCATTGCTCACCACCATGCTGCTGTTGGTGCTGCTCATCGCGGTGACGGCGGAACTTTCCACTTTGGCGACGACCGGAGCAATGTCCACGCGGCGCCGCGTTCAATCA
>JBKJYI010000470.1:0-8136 GCA_046715855.1 Phycisphaerae bacterium | reverse complement strand
CGCCGCGCAGCAAGTACCAACCAGGGAACTCGCGGCCATTCCATTGACCGCCTGGCTGTATTCGGGAGGCAGACTGGGCGCGACGGTCTCTATAAAACGCGCCCCCGATTCATCCAGGAGATGAATTCCCACCAACAGTTGTTGCGGGGATTGTCGCTCGACCTCGCCCACCAAAAACTCGAGCACCTCTTTCGACGGCGCTCCCACTGCGACCATTTCGAACGCATGCTTTTGACAGGACAACAGCGCCTCGGCCCGCCGGCGCTCGGTGATATCGCGAAAGGTCCAGACGCGCCCCACGTTGCGATCCTCAACGTATTGGATACGCGAAAACCTCTCGAATACCCGCCCATCTTCGAGTTCAAGGAGATCGTAAGCCTCGGTGGGAGAGGTTGCATAAATCTCATTGATGCGGGCCACAAACCTTCCCGGGTCCGCAAATTTGTGCCGCACCGCGTCCAGCACCGCACCATGAGTCCCGGCGTCGAGCGTCTCTGGAGGGATTCTCCATATTTCATGAAACTGGCGATTGAATGCCATAATACGGGCGTTCGCGTCGGTGACGAGAATCCCGTCGGTGGAGGACTCCAAGGTCGCTCGCATCATCGCCAGCGAATGGGCGAGTTCCTCAGTTTTCGCCTCCAGCGCCTTCTTGGCTTCGAGAAGTTCCTGCTCTGCACGTTGGCGCGCAAGTTGGATGCTGTTCGCGTTTTGAAGTGCGACGGAGCGAAGTAATCCTTCTTCGCGTTCCTCGACCCCCATCAACGACTCCCCAGCGCCTTTTCAGCCAGCGCTGTTCCCTGGACGCGGGCCTTGATTTTTTCAAAAGCCTTTTCGCGCGTTGTCGAGGTATCGTCGCAAAAGGGCGAAAAACCGCAGTCGTCAGTCGTGCCGAGTTGATCCACCGGGATATAGTCGGCCGCTTCGAGGGTTCGATCGCGAACTTCTTCAGGGGTCTCCACTCGTGGGTCAATCGTCGCAATTACGCCAACGAAAACGCGGTGATCCGGCTTCATGTACTTCTTGATGATTTTGAGCACCCGGACGCGGTCCTTTTCGCCCGCCAGGGCGATATAGAAGTTCCCGACCTTCAATCGAAACAGACTGGGAAGTAAGTCTGCGTAATCGACATCGGCGCTATGCGTCGAATCGCAGTCCCCGCCCGGGCAGGTGTGTACGCCGATCTTCTTCCGATCGGCCTCCGAAAATCGCGAAAGCGCCAGATTGTTGAGATCGATAAAGCTGTTCAGAAGCTTGCCCGATGGATCGATCTTGACCGCCAGCCGCCCCTCCGTGAAATCGATCTGGACGTTGTGCGCGCCCATTTTCAGACATTTGCGGATTTCCGTTTCATGCTCCAGCAAGAGGTCTTCGAGAAACTGCTCTCGCGAGTACCCGGGTATCTCCTTTTCCGGATACATCAGGCTCAGCGCGGAAGGTGAGATGACCGCCTGTTTGACGGGCACATGGGCATATTTCTGCGCAACCTCCAGGTATTTGTCTGCGTGTCGCTTGTAACGAAAGGGGCCGCCCGTGAGCCGGGGCATTCGGCGCACGTGTCCCGCAGCGAACGGAATCTTGAACCCCTCTGGATCGGTATTGGCCAGCCCGTGAACGCTGTACGTCCAGAAGTTGTGATACTTGCGTTGCTCGCCATCGGTGATCACCGGTGAGCCGGTTGCTTCGAAACGCTCCACCGTGTCCCGAATCGCTTCCTCGTACATGGACCCCAACGCCGGGTCATTACCGTCCGTTTTCGAGACAGCCTCGATCAGGCCCAAGGGCCGGGGGATGCTGCCAATTGGTTCCGTCGGTATCTTCACCAAATTTGTACCTTTCGTTGCGTGATCGTTTTTCCAGTTGCCGCCGCGCTGAGATATTAGCAGGCCTTTCCCACTCGGCGACCGGGCTAACATGAAGCCGTTTTCATTCCATCATTTCGGTGAGTCGAATCTACAAATCCAACACCGCTGGCGCCCACCGGGCAACCGGCTTGTTTCACGATTTTCGTTGCCGCATGTATGATGACCGCGTGGCCGAAGAATCAACTGTTTTTTCCGGGTGATGGATGGACTTTGAACTGAACGAAGACTTGCTGGCCTTGCAGGACGTGGCTCGCGATTTTGCGGCCGAGCACATCGCCCCTCATGCCCGGCAATGGGACCGCGAGGCCGATATCCCCCGCGAAGTGGTCCGCAAGCTGGCCGACCTGGGTTTCCTGGGCGTGTTTACGCCTACGGAATACGGAGGCTCGGGCCTCGGCGATCTGGCCGGCACGGTGGTCATGGAGGAAATCGCCCGGCATTGCGGTGCTACAGCCCTCATGCTCGACGCCCACAACGCCCTTTGCTCCGCCCATATCATCCGCGCCGCAAACGACGCCCAAAAAGCGAAGTATCTTACTCGGCTCGCCACCGGCGAATGTCTCGGGGCCTGGGCCCTGACCGAACCCGGCTGCGGCAGTGACGCCGCCGCCCTGAGCACCACAGCCACGCTCGAAGGCGAGCACTGGGTCCTCAACGGAACCAAGCAATGGATCACCAACGGCCATTACGCGGAAATCTACGTGGTCATGGCCCGCACGGATCCAACCAAAGGAGCCAAAGGCATCAGCGCCTTCATCGTCGAGCGCGACCGCAAGGGATTCGAGCGCGGCCCCAAGGAAGACAAGCTCGGAATGCGCGCCTCCGACACCGTCGGGCTCATGTTCGATAACTGCCGGATTCCCAAGGAGAATCTGTGCGGAAAGCTCGGTGAGGGTTTCGTGGACGCAATGAAAGTCCTCGAGCGGGGCCGGATCACCATCTCCGCCCTGTCGCTCGGACTCGCCCGCGGCGCACTCGAAGAATCACTGGCCTATGCCAAGCAGCGGACCGCCTTCGGCAAGCCGATTTTCGACCATCAATCGATTCAGTTCATGCTCGCCGACATGGCCATGGAAATCGACGCAGGCCGCCTGCTCACGCGTAAAGCGGCGATCCTTTCCGACGCGGGCGAGCCCAGCAACATCGAGGCCTCGGTGGCGAAATTGTTCACCAGCGAAATGGCTACGCGGGCGTGCCTGAATGCGATTCAGATTCACGGCGGGAACGGATACACCAAGGAAGTGCCCGTGGAGCGATACATGCGCGACGCCAAGCTCTGCGAGATCGGCGAAGGCTCCAGCCAGATCCAACGCATGATCATCGCCCGGCACTATCTGGAGGCTTAGCGAGCCGCGATCTTTAGATCGCGCGGATTCACGAATCTGGCAGACCGTTTGGACTTCGAAACTCCGCGTGGACTGAAGTCCGCGGCTCCCCGGGTAAAGACATATGGATTTTACGTTTGACGACGATCACCGGATGCTGCAAGAGCAGATTCGCGAGTTCGCCTTTCGCGAAGTCGCCAAAGGTGCGGCCGCGCGCGACGAAGAGGCCGCCATGCCCGAAGAATTGCTGCAGCAACTCCGCGAGTTGGGTCTCTTCGGCATCGCCATCCCCGAAGAATTCGGCGGCGCGAACATGGGGACGGTGGCGTCCACGATGGTGGTGGAAGAAATCTCTAAGGCCTGCGCGGGAACCGGAGTATTATTAAGTGCCCACACTTCCCTCTGCGTGGATCCAATCCTCCGATTCGGCACCGCCGAACAGAAGAAAAAATATCTGCCACGAATGGCCACTGGTGAACTCATCGGTTGCCTGTCGCTGACCGAGCCCGGCAGCGGCAGCGACGCCGGGGCAGCCACCTGCCGGGCCGAGCTCAAGGGCGACCAGTGGCACATCAACGGCACTAAGATTTTCGTCACCAACGGCAAGGAAGCCGGCGTCATGGTGCTCATCGCCGTGACCGATCCCGACGAGCCCAAGCGCCGCCTCAGCGCCTTTATCCTAGATAAGCCGGTTTCGGGCCTGCGCATCGGCAAGCTGGAAAAGAAACTGGGAATCAAGTGCTCCTCGACCGCCGAATTCGTGTTTGAAGACTGCGTCGTCCCGCGCGACGCACTTCTAGGCGAACGCGGGCGCGGCATGCGCGTGGCGCTGACGACGCTTGACGGCGGCCGAATCGGCATCGCCGGGCAGGCGCTGGGAATCGCCCAGGCGTGTTTGTACGAAGCGAGCAAGTACGGCAAAACGCGCGTGCAATTCAATCAGCCCATCGGCAAGTTTCAGGCCATCCAAAACAAAATCGCCGACATCGCCGTCGGCGTGGAGGCCTCGCGAATTCTGACTTACCGCGCCGCCTGGCAAAAGGACACCGGCAAGGAGTACGGCCAGGCCGCCGCCATGGCCAAGCTCATGGCCAGCGAAACCGCCTCCAAGGCCGCAAACCACGCGGTCCAGGTCTTCGGCGGGTACGGGTATATCTGCGACTATCCCGTCGAGCGCTTCCTCCGCGACGCGCGAATCACCGAACTCTACGAAGGCACCAGCGAAATCCACCGGCTAGTCATCGCACGGGGACTTAGCAACTAGCGAGCCGCGAACTTCAGTTCGCGCGGACGTTCGGCGGAGATACGCACACGGTTGGAGAGAATCGATGAAACACGAAATCATCCAATATTGGTCAGAGGAAGATAAAGCCTTCATCGCCGAAGTGCCCGAACTCCCCGGCTGCATGGCAGATGGAAAGACCTATCGCGATGCGTTAAAGAATGTCGAGCGCGTAGCGAAAGAATGGATCGCCGTTGCCAAAGAACTCGGGCGCGAAATCCCGCGACCAAAGGGACGGTTGATGTATGCTTAGCTGCATCCGGTTTATTGCCGGGACCTATTCGCAGCGACGCTCCATCACTGAACCATATTAAAAGACCAGCGAAATCCAACGCCTCGTCTCGGGAGGGAATAGGCAGTAACGAGCAATAACAATGCAAACAACGCGAGTGAGCCGGTTACGAAAGCAGATTGGAATGGTCACCTTGTCGATCTGGCTGCTTACTTTCGACGCCTGCACGAAAGAAAAAAGTCGACAATCGGATTCGGCTGGGACACAAGGTCCCCCGACTTGCCGTACCCTGTACGACTTGATGAAGCACGACGGGGAGGTCGTGACGATATTCTGCCGCAATGCAATCCATGCGGAACAACACCCAATGGGCTTGCACGATACTATAACCGATTCGGGAGAACACCTACGAAAAATTCACACCTATGTGGAACTCATCGAGCAGGATAATAGCCCTCAGGTCGTGTTGACATCCAACCAACTTATAGAATGCCCCGGAGTGATTTGCGTTATCGGCGAAGTGGATGTTGTTGACCTCGGTGGTCCGAAAGGCACAAAATTATCGTATGGTCGTCCTTGGATTAAGGTGCATAGCTTTAGTTGCAAAACTGAATAACAAGAACCGCATGGTCGCAATCGTTGATTCAAAATTAAGCGAGCTTGAAGATCTTTGCCGCAAACATCGTGTGCGGCGGCTGGAGGTCTTCGGCTCCGCTGCGGACGGAACTTTCGATTCCGACCGTAGTGATTTAGATTTTCTCGTCGAGTACGAAACGCTGGCACCGAATGATCACTACGAAGCATATTTCGGACTTTGGGAGGACCTACAGGTCCTCTTCAAGAGAAAAATTGATCTTGTCGAGGTTGGCACCATCCATAATCCATTTGTCTTGCGACGCGTAAACGAAAGTCGAAAACTGGTTTATGACCCGGGATCGTGAATCTTTCCTTTTCGATATTTACGATTCCGCCATGTTCCTCGTGGAATTCACTCGGAATGAGAATTTTGCGCGCTATCAAAAAGATAGACCGTTCCGGCGCGCGATAGAACGGGAGCTTGAAATCGTCGGCGAGGCTCTTTTCCAACTCAAGAAACTCGATCCCAGGTTGGCAGCAAGAATCACCGAATCCGAGCGCATTATAGGCTTCCGTCATGTCATCGTTCACGGCTATTTCAACCTCAAACAAGATGTTGTCTGGACTATTTTGAAAAACAAGTTGGGGCTTCTCATTCAAGAGGTCGGCGGACTTCTAACAGACGCCGGCTTTCCACCAAAAGACAAAGGAAATCCGGAATGAGTCAAACGGTATCGGTGATCGGCGCGGGGACGATGGGACGCGGGATTGCCCAGGTGTTCGCGCAGGCGGGGTATGAGGTCGCACTATTTGATGCCTTCCCAGCGGCGCTGGAGGATGGCGTCAAGCAGATCGGCAAGATGCTCGACCGCGCGGCCGAGAAAAGCGTGATTAAACCCGATGATGTCGCCGCCGCGAAAAAAAGAATCAGGCCCACGAAGGCTCTCTCCGAACTCCCCAAATGCGAACTCATCATCGAAGCCGCCACCGAAAAACCCGAAATCAAAATCGACATCCTCAAGCAAGCTCAAGGCTACCTCACCGACAACGGCATCCTGGCCTCCAACACCAGCAGCATCAGCATCACCCAGCTCGCCGCGGCCACCGACCGCCCCGACCGCTTCATCGGCATGCACTTCTTCAACCCCGTCCCGCTCATGAAGCTCGTCGAAGTCGTCCGCGGCCTGCAAACCAGCGACGAAACCGCCGCCCGCACCATCGAGCACGCCAAGGCCGTCGGCAAAACCCCCGTCCAATGCAACGACCACGCCGGCTTCGTCTCCAACCGCATCCTCATGCCCATGATCAACGAGGCGGTCTTCTGCCTCCAGGACGGCGTCGCCGAGCCTCAAGCCATCGACGACATCATTAAGCTCGGCATGAACCACCCCATGGGCCCCCTCGCCCTGGCCGACCTCATCGGTCTCGACGTATGCCTGTTCATCCTCGAAGTGCTTCACCGCGAACTGGGCGAAGACAAGTACCGCCCGAGCCCGCTTTTGCGTAAGATGGTGGCCGCCGGACGCATGGGAAAAAAGACGAAACAGGGCTTTTACAAATATGATTAAAGTATTCTTAGGTTCTGGGTGCCATGCCCAAGCCCAGCCTCTTTGGGCGCCGGCATGGGCGATTGCGAAGCATGGCGGCGCTGCGCTTGGCCATGCCATCCGCAAGGACGAACGAACATGAGTAAGACGCAGATTCAAACCAATATCGACGGCTCGCACGCGACCATCACGTTCGTGACCGAAGATGGGCTCAACGTCCTGTCCAGCGACGGCTTGTACGCGCTCGGCGCGGCCATCGCGAAAGTCCGCAAAGACCCGCTCATCCGAACCACGGTCCTGCAAGCCAGGGGAAAAGTTTTCATCGCCGGCGCCGACATCAAGGAAATGTCCGGCTTCAAGCCCGACCAGGCCCACGAATACGCGACGCTCGGCCAATCCGTAATGAACGACCTCGCTTCGCTTCCCTCGATCACCGTGGCCGCAATTCAGGGCGCAGCATTGGGCGGAGGTCTCGAAGTCGCACTTGCCTGCGACTTTCGCGTCGCGGTGAAGTCGGCCAAACTCGGCTTGCCGGAAGTAACCCTGGGACTCATTCCCGGTTGGGGCGGCGTGGTCCGACTCTCGCAACTCATTGGCCCCGCCCGAGCCAAACGTATGTACCTCAGCGCCAATCCGGTTTCCGGAGAGGATGCATTGGCCTTTGCCCTGGTGGATGAAACGGTCAATTCGCCCGAGGACCTCAATTCGCGCGTGGCTGCATTTTGCAAATCATTCCAGCGTGCCTCGCCCGCCTCAGTCGCTCTGGCCAAGCGCGCCGCCCGCGATCACGACGAGACCGGAGCGTTCGTCGATTGCTTCCGAAATAAGGATTCGCGCGAGGGGATGGCCGCCTTCGCCGAAAAACGACCCGCCAACTGGATGGAGTAACATGAGCTTCAAACCAATCAGCAAATCGCCCCCAGCAGAAGTTTCTCCGCCTGACCAGCCATTCGTCGGCCCGGAAGACTTGGGCGCATTTGACCCCGCGCGACAGTTGGCCGAACCGGGCAAATTTCCCTTCACCCGCGGCGTCCACCGCACCCTGTACCGCGACAAGCTCTGGACCATGCGCCAGTTCGCCGGCTTCGGCTCGGCCGCCGACACCAACGAGCGTTTCAAATTCCTGCTCGAGCACGGCCAAACCGGCCTCAGTACCGCCTTCGATTTGCCGACCCTCATGGGCCGCGACAGTGACGACCCGCTGTCACTCGGCGAGGTCGGCCGCTGCGGCGTGGCCGTCTCCTCGCTCGCCGACATGCGCACGCTCTTCGACGGCATCAACCTCGCCGACGTCAGCACCAGCATGACC
>JBKJYI010000469.1:0-6669 GCA_046715855.1 Phycisphaerae bacterium | reverse complement strand
TCCCCAATACCGAACCGCGCACCACGACCATCCACCAGGACGAATCCACAATCTGCAAGCCGATTTCGCGGTAGACAACAATCGTCGCGAGGCATCCCAAACCCAGACCAAGCAATCCGATCAATCGAACATATTTCCACGCAAATTCCGCAACGCGGGCCGTTCCGAACACGGCCAGCATCCCCCCCGCGATGGAAAAAAGAAGCGTGACGACCACGCACGCAGTCTAGCAAAACACGCCAGCAACCGTGAGGGACCGATGAGATTTGAGAACACGCTTCGGCTGAGTTAAGTTACGCGACGTCGTGTCGGACGGGTCGCTGATCGATTCCCCGGCGCAACCCTATGAGCATCAACCCCCCGGGCTCTTGATCCGCTTGTCGACACAGTAAAGGCCAATTGTTCTTCTCTGACATTGGAAATCTCAAAATCTGAAATCATTGCTTTTCTTCTCAATCCTCCGCGCCCTCTGCGTCTCTGTGGTGAGTTTGTTAAGAAATGAGTTTCGTTTGCACCGGCGGAATCACAATGGCCGACCCAATGGCCACATCCTCGCTGTGCTGATTCGTGCAGGCCACCATGAGCCGCACGCGTTTCGGATTAATGATCTCGGTGACCGTGCCACGCGCTGTCACAACATCACCGAAAAAAACAGGTTTAAGGAACCTAATGTCCAACTCCACAAAAATCGTGCCCAGCCCCGGTATTTCACCGCCCAGCACCGTCGAGATAATCGCCGCGGTGAGAATTCCGTGCGCCACCCGCCGTCCGAACACGCTCTTGCGTGCGTACTCCTCATCGATATGCAGCGGATTGAAGTCCCCCGACGCCCCCGCGAAAGCGAGCACATCCGCCTCTGTGACAGTTTTCGAAAAACTGCCCGTGTCGCCCACCCGCAGAGACTCTCGCGTGCGTGATGTCATGGGATTTCCTCGTCGTGGGAAGCAGTGCGGGGCCTGATAAACGCACAAGCAAGTCTTATTTTTTCATACGGTACAACGCCCTGCAACCGATCGAATATCGGCTTGAACCGGCCCCCAATGCTGGATTGCAGATACCGTCCTCGAAGCTCGGCCGGCGGCACCTGGTAACAAAGGGACTTGCCTCCGCCGGTAGGCAGCACAGTAAGCGAGTCCTTCCCGCTGAGTGCCGCGCCGATCGCGGACTCCTGGAGCGGGCGCAGCGAGTCAAAACCCCAATACCGCTTAACCGCGTCACGGACTTGATCCATTTGAACCGGGGTAAGTGCCATTTCTATAAGTTTAAAGTTTGACGAGCCGAGTTGAAAATAGCTGCGAGTAGAAAGTAACGAAGTCAAAAAGAAAACAGTATGATGCCATTATGTTCATGCGACCCGCAACCAATGCCGACGCCCCGGCCATACGAGAGCTGGTTTTCGGCGTGCTCGGCGAATACGGCCTCCTGGCCGAGCATCAGGGCGTCGACGCCGACCTGGCGGATATTCAAGCCAACTACATTTCGCGCGGCGGACTTTTCGAACTGGTGTTCGACAGGGCCTCCCCCCCTCCGACGAGCCGAGTTCAGTATGCTCACCCCCTCCATTGTGATGGCGCTTACGTCTCTAGTTCTCCAGGACTGATCGGCACCGTCGGGCTGTACCCGCGTGACTCTGGCGTGGCCGAGTTGCGCAAAATGTATTTGCTCAAATCAGCGCGGGGACAGGGCATTGGCAAAAAAATGCTTGAACATGTGCTTGCCCGCGCCCAGACGCTCGGCTTTCATCGCATCGAACTGGAGACATCCAGCAAACTCGTTGAGGCCATCGCCCTTTACAAGAAATACGGCTTCGCGCCCTTCCAGCCGCAGCACCTGGCCTGCCGCTGCGATCAGGCCTACGCCTTGGATTTGGATTGACCTGGCAGGGATGGCAAAAAAATGCCTCCCCCCTTCATAAGGGGGGACTGAGGGCGACCAAGGCGGAAGCCCGAAGGGGGGTCATTGCGATTTGGCGCGCTCGTAGTCCCCGCTTTTTCCACCTGTCTTGCTCTCGAGACGAATGGGCCCGATCTCGATTGACTTGTCCGCGCTCTTGGCCATGTCATAGATCGTCAGCGACGCGGCCGCAACCCCGGTCAACGCTTCCATTTCTACGCCTGTACGCGAAGTCGCGCGGGCAGTGCACGTAATGCCAAGCTCGTCGCCCGACCTTCGCGCAAATTCGATTCCCACAAAATCCAGTGCCAGGAGGTGGCACATCGGGATCCACTCCGAAGTCCGCTTGGCCGCTTGAATCCCCGCGATGCGGGCCGTGCTCAACGCATCCCCTTTCGGAAGCTCACCCCCCAACAGCCCATCGAGCACGTCGGATCGAATCCGCACCACCGCGGTCGCCAACGCCTCCCGCACCGTGACCGCCTTGCCGGACACGTCCACCATGCGGGCCTCACCCGAATCATCGAGATGAGTCAGTTTCGGTTCATCCTGAAGGGGATTCGTCACAGCGTCACCCCGCTGCCTGGACGGATCGACCGATAGTGCGGGTTCACTGCGTGAGAGCGTGCGAAATTTATGGGCCGCCCGCCCGCCGGGCGCCACCCACTGCTGGAAAAGCCGTAGAATTCCGATAGGTGTTCCATGGCGGAGGTATTTTCCCCGATTCTTGCGGGCAACTTGCAGCCGGCAGGACGTTCCTGGCACGCCCGCCTCGTCCACTGGGCGGCCCACGCCCGGTCCCATCGCGTCATCTGCCTGGTGCTGGCCATCTGGCTCCTCAATGGCTTCGATCTGACCTTCACGATACTCGCACACGAACAGGGCTTGCTCGAGGAGCAAAATCCCCTTGCCAAAAAATTCCTCTCCAACGGGCCCATATCAGTCATCCTCTTCAAGGTCGGGTTTGTGTTGGCGGGAAGTTACCCACTCCTGAGATATCGTCGTGCACGGATTACGGAAATGGCCACCTTGATCATCCTGGTTGCCTACGGCCTCCTCGCAGTCCACTGGTCAGAGTGCTACAAGCTCTACACCCTGACCTCCGGCGCCCCGGTCAACATCGCTGAGCTTCCCACATCAACCAGCATCTTCTTTCCATAAGTTCTCGGTACGGGTGTGGATTGCAGGGTGCCATGCCCAAGCCCAGCCTCATCGGGCGCCGGCATGAATCGAATGAACATGGCAGTGCTTTGCTTGGCCATGCCCCCCTTGCATTCAAACGATTGAGGGGGGTCACGCCTGGCCGGCGTTCCTGCTTTTCAGATGACCCGCTTGATTTCGCGTCTCAGCGCCGTGCTCGCCTCCGGCGCGAGCTCGTACGTCACCCGCATGTGCGGCTTGTTCAATTTCAACAGCGACCCCAAGTCGATCGGCGTCCCCACCAGGACCAGGTCGCACTCCGCCGTGTTAATCGATTTTTCTAGTTCCCGCATTTGCTTCTTGCCGTAGCCCATCGCCGGCAAAACTTCCGTCACATGCGGATACTTCTCAAAAGTTTTCTTAATAGTGCCCACGGCCGTCAGACGTGGATCAACAATCGTCGCCGCTCCATGGGCCCGGGCGGCCATATGTCCCGCCCCAATCGGCATATCACCATGCGTGACCGTCGGCCCATCCTCCACCACGAGAACGCGCTTGCCGCGCACTTCGTCGGGGCGATCCACCGTCACCGGCGATTCGGCTCGAATGATTTTCGCCTTCGGATTCACCGACTTGATGTTTCTTTCCACCGTTTCCACATCTTCTGGCCGCGCCGAGTTGACCTTATTGATCACCACGACATCGGCCATGCGCGCGTTGGTCTCACCCGGATAGTAAGTCAGCTCGTGACCCGGCCGAAGCGGATCGGCCACCACGATGTGCAGGTCCGGCTCATAGAACGGAAGATCGTTGTTTCCTCCGTCCCACAAAATAACGTCCGCCTCCTTCTCCGCTTCCCGCAGAATTTTCTCGTAATCGATGCCCGCATAAATCACGTAACCCGCGCGGATGTGCGGCTCGAACTCCTCACGCTCCTCGATCGTGCAATGGTGCAAGTCGAGATCCTCCAGCGTGGCGAAGCGCATGCAAATCTGCTTCGTCAGATCGCCATATGGCATCGGATGCCGCACCGCCGCCACCCGCTTGCCCATCCCTTTCAAAATCGAAGTCACCGCCCGCGATGTCTGGCTCTTCCCGCATCCGGTTCGCACCGCGCACACCGCGATCACCGGCTTTTTCGACTTCAGCATGGTGTTGCGCGGGCCCATGATGCGAAAATCCGCTCCGGCCGCATTCGCCATAGCCGCCTTGTGCATCACTTCCACGTGCGGCAGATCGGAGTAGGCCATCGCCACCTGCTGCACCCCGTGACGCTCTATCAACTCCGCCATCTTCTCCTCGGCCTCGATGGGTATGCCCTTCGGGTAGCGCTTCCCGCAGAGCTGCGCCGGATAGACCCGATCATCGATATCCGGAATTTGGGCGGCCGTAAACGCCACCACGTGATAGCGGGGATCATTCCTCCAAAAGACGTTGAAATCGTGAAAATCGCGCCCCGCCGCACCCAGAATGAGTACCCGAATCCGATCCTTCGATACCGACTTTACGGCCATAAAAAACTCGTTGTTGGTCCCCCGATTGTTTTGGTGCGCCGGCCCACGGGGTCGTCGGGCTCATCGCCAACCGCGCGTTGCGGTATCCCGAATCTAGGCGAGCGTTCATGACTCGGCAAGGATCGATCGTGCCAAGTTTGACGTGCTATTTGGGGCAGGGCCAAAAAACGAAAGCCCTCTACCCGCGATCGGGAAGAGGGCTTCCTGCTGTCGAGCATCCCAATTGATTAGGCAGCGGGCACGACCTTCTTCTTCTTGTTGATTTCCGTGTTCGCTCTGCCGCGCGCCTTGCGACCGCCCGCTTCGGTCTCCGGTCTTTCGGCCCGTTCCTTCCGGCCAGTGGGCTGAGGAGCCGCCGCCGTCCTTTCGGGCTTCTCCTTGCGGACGTCCGTCTTAGCCGTTTCCTCGGTCTTCTTTCGTTCCTTGCGGCCGGTTGACGGGCCCGCCACCACCGCCTGGGCTTCGCTGGATTCGCGAACGAAGACGTAGTAGTACCCCGCGCCCAAACCGGCTATCGCGAGAATCGCAATCAATAACTTCTGTTTCTTATCCTGCTCCACCTGAATCTCCTTCAGTACCGTCTGGTATAATATGCCTGAGCGGGCACGGCTGGTCAACTATACCACCCGACTATCCAGCTTTCCATCGTCTCTAATTCAGACGCAGATCGAGCCTGTTGGGTTCCCGAAATTGGCACAAAGAGAGTTGATTTTCGGCTGAAACCGGCCTCTTGGTCACAAATTCGACAAGCGGGCCGCCGTAAAGGCCCACATGGCCTTGTCCCGGTTGCTCTCCCCGTTGTGGTTTGGACGCTCAAAATCACCCCGCAAGGCCTTCAATGCGTACCGTTCCGCCGCAATTTCTTTCTCCGTCCGAATGCCCAAAAGCCGGAACAGCGGCAACAGCGGATAAAACCCCTGAATCGCATGCACCAAAACCATCGATTGCACAACAATGGGCAGGGCAAGCCACTTGCGATTCACCGTAGCCCCCAAGGCCAGGCCCAGCAAGGTCATGATCGGAGCCTCCGTTTCAATCACCCGCTCCACGTCCCACTCGTCGTCCAGCTCGCGAAGTCGGCGCTCAATGAGCTCCGTATGCGTCGCATAAAAGCGAATCCGTTTCTCCGTCTCGCCACGGATCTTCTCATTCATGCGCTTGCTCGTGTTTTTCGGGACTCGCTCGGACGAACGAAACATCGCAATCTCCTTCTCTATCACGCGGGCAACCAGTCCCCGGGCTTACTGCTAAATGGCAAAATCGTCTCGGTTGATCACCCGCTCCCGCGGCCTATCCCCCCGAAGGGCCTTCAGCGCCTCCCGCTCCGTTTCGATTTCGCTTTGCGTCCGGATTCGAAGTCGTCGAAGCAGCGGTAACGGCGGGCACCAACCTTGAACGCCATGTTGCAAGAAAAACAATTGCACGGCCGCCGGCAGGAACAACCATTTCCGCGACCGGGCAGCGCCCAACAATAATCCAATCAGTGAAATCGCCGATGAGTTCATCTCCAGCATGCGCTCCACGTCCCACTCCCGATCGAGCTCTTTCAGGCGGCGATTGATCTCATCAGGATGATCCGCAAAGTAGGCCAGGTCGTTCTGCGTCTTTTTATCGATCCAAGCGTTGACGGCTTTCGAAGTGTGCCGGCGCACGCGATTGGCAGATCGTTCCATGAACATCATCTTCGCCCCCGAGAGAGTTCAGATAGTAGAATACAGATAATCCAAGTTGAATCGTTGCGTTGAATGACTACTTGACCGTTAAAAGACCATGAATCAGCTTTCACGGTGAAGCCTTCCGGGATCGAACACACTTGACGGCACGAGGAAATACCCTCAGCTTTCCTCAATGCAAAACCGCTGGAACTCCGCAGACTTGCAACAAGCCCTGGATGGGTGGGCGCCAGATTACGGCGAAGAATTGGCCGCCCGCCTGTATACCGCACGACTGCTGGGCGCCGAGACCGACCTCGTCCTCCACGGCGGAGGCAACGTTTCAGTCAAGCGCACGCTTCGCGATCTCTTCGGCGATCCGATCGAAGTCGTTCACGTCAAAGCTTCCGGCTCTGACATGAGCACCCTGGAGCCGCAAAGTCTGCCGGGGTTGCGACGTGAACCGCTTT
>JBKJYI010000468.1:0-3035 GCA_046715855.1 Phycisphaerae bacterium | reverse complement strand
GGCTCGCGGCGAAGACTCGCGGCGCGGCATTGGGGTTATCGGCTCTGGAATCTCAATCAGCATAACGTCTATGCTTTAGCAGGGTCGCGTTAATCAACAAGGCAAGTCTGCGAAAGAAAAAAGCAATGGCGGAGCATCAGGCAGTTGTGGCGCTGGGGGCCAAGTTTCCGGAAATTGACTTTAGGCCTGCGCTGCTGCTTCCGCCAAACGGCGATCAGCTTTTCCTGCACGTGGAGCCTGCCCGACTTGTGCCGGTGATGGAGTTTCTCAAGCATGATCCGCAGTGCAAGTTCGAGCAGGTTTGCGACATTACCTGCGTGGAATATTTGAACTTTCCCAGCGCCGCCGACCGCTACGGCGTCATTTACTCGTTGCTCTCGCTGAGCATCGGGCACCGGTTGTGGATCAAGTGCTTCGCCAACGATCCGGATCCAGAAGTGCCTTCGATCACTGGGATCTGGAAGGGGGCGAACTGGCTGGAGCGCGAGGTGTGGGACATGTTTGGCGTGAAGTTCACCGGGCACCCGGATTTGCGGCGGATTTTGACATGGGAAGCGTTCAAGGCCCATCCGTTGCGCAAGGATTATCCCCTTCGAGGCCGCGGCGAGCGCGAAGATTTTGAAGTGGTGACGCCGGAAAGCGCGTGACGGACGTACGAATTTATTGGAGGGTTTCGCACACTTCCCCCCAGCGAAATCCTATAATAGCAGCGTCAACAACACATGCGTCAGGCGTCTTGGGGATTCCCGAGGGGCTGTCTAACATGCTGGCTGAACAACCAAAAAGCCTCGTCGGCACGGTTTCGCGCAAACTGCGCTCGGCGATTCACGCCGTACGAGTGGAGCGTTTTTACGTATTGTGCGGGTTGCCCACGCTGGTTGAGCCGAAAATTTCTTGCGAAATCCGGCGTGTGACGGAGCTTACGCCGCAGATCGGCCGGGAACTCAACCGAATCAAGGGCTTCGAGGTCAATTGGAAACGCCGCTTCGATCTCTCCCATCGCTGTTATCTTACCTACTGCGATGGTCAGGCGGTTGGGTACGGGTGGGTGAGTCCTGGGACCTGGCTTCTGGGGATGGAGCAGCCGCTTGGTCCACTTGCCCAGGACGTGGCGTTTATTTACGACGAAATCACGCAGGAGCGGTATCGAGGGAAACGTCTGGCGCCGGCCCGGCTGGGCTTCATGGCCAGCGACATGCACCGTCTTGGTTTTTCCCGCAGTTGCCAGCTTATCGCCGACGATAATTTGCCCTCGCAGCGAAGCGCGTTAATGGCCGGATATGAACGGACGGAGAGCGTGGTGCGGCTGCACCGGTTCGCGCTGCGATTTCGTTTTCCCGAGGGGGCTCCGCCAGCGAACCTTCGAGATGATTCATTTTCGCACTTTTTTGCGGCCGCTACGGCTCACCTGGTTCTTGGCCGGGCATAAACCGAATTCCAAGGACTTAACGTCGTTGGAGGTGAATATGATGGTTTTCGCAACCAACAGATCAACGGTGGTATGCGTGAGCTTCGTATGAATTCACCATTCATTCGGTAAATATCACCTGGAACTCCGCGAAGTCGGCCAGGTCTGCATCGCCGTCTCCATCAAAGTCGGCACAGCCGCAGATCGACGGCAGGGATTCGTCGGGTCCGCCCATACACGAAACGAACGTTTCGGCGTCAGCATCGGGCAGGCCCGGACACAAGTCGCAAACGTCGCCGTAGCCATCGCCGTCGGCGTCTGCCTGGTTGGCGCCGGCGTGCCTCGGGCAGTTGTCGCACAGATCGCCGAGTCCATCCCCATCAGCGTCAGCCTGCTCGGCGTTGGAATCAACCGGGCAGTTGTCGCACAAGTCGCCCACGTCGTCGCCATCACCATCGTCGCAATTCGTGCCTTGGCCCTGGTACTGACCGACCTCTGGCGGGCAGTCTTCGACCGTTCGTATATGGCATGGCCCGGATGCCAGACAGCAGGCCGCGCACGAAGCAGCCGGCTGGGGTAGGACCTGTCGGCAAGTTCCGCCGAGGCCGATCTCGGCGGGGTTGAATGAAATGCCCGCTGTGCCCGTGCTGTTTTCAATGCCGATGCTGGCGGTCAGGGGCGGCGAACCCTCCAAGGCTCCGTAGCGGAACTGGATGTCGCCGTTCTGGTAGAGGATCATCTCGAACGTGTTCTCGCCGGTTGCCGCACCGGCCCGACGGTGCTTTTTCCACAGGACCACGAAGCGCGTCGGATTTTGCAGCCAATCGAAATAGACGCCGGCCCCGGCGGGTGAGGGATCAAAGTTATCCCACAATGGGCAGATGATGTTGTTCGGCTGCGCGGCATTGGGGATGGCCACATTGCTGGCCGTGCCGAATCCGGCCGTGGTGAAGCCGGCATACCCTTCAGCCGAGACGTGAACCTTGGAATAGGAATTCCCGAAGTACGGAAAGTCGAAGCCGATCGGGACTTCGAAATCAAATCCATTGCTGCTCGCGCTGGTCAGCCTCGTGGCCGTGATATTTCCCGAGATGTCCTCCAAGGCATCGGGGCAGATATTTGTGCCGGATAAGCGACAGGAATCGCAGGCGTCGCCCACGCCGTTTCCGTCGTCATCGGCTTGATCGCCATTTGCGACGAGGGGGCAGTTGTCGCAGGCGTCGCCGAGGTCATCGGAGTCTGAATCGAGCTGCGCGGTGTTGGGAACGGATGGACAGTTGTCGCACCTATCGGCGACTCCATCCTCATCGGTGTCCACCGGTGCGAGCTCGAACACATAGGCTGATCCTGGGCCATCCTCGAAGGTGAAGCGATCCTCCTTGGCGCCGACGACCACCGTGCCGTCCTTGTCGACGCCCACTGAAATGCCGAAGTTGTCGTCCTCGGCCGGGATGAGTGCCCTTAGCTTGGCCCGCTGGGTCCAGGTGGTCCCAGTGCGGACGAATGCGAAAGCGGAACCCGAATAAAAAGCCCCTTCGTGACTGGAAGCAGCGCCGATGACGGTCGTATCGCCCGCGAGAGAAACCGAACCACCAAACCCCAGGTCCTGTGCTCCGGGCGGGGTCAG
>JBKJYI010000467.1:0-4478 GCA_046715855.1 Phycisphaerae bacterium | reverse complement strand
AGTAGAACTGCGGGCGATACCCGTTGAAGAACGGCGTGTGCCGTCCGCCTTCCTCCTGCGTCAAAACGTACACCTGCGCATCGAACTTCGTATGCGGAGTGATCGACTTCTTGGCCGCCAGCACCTGCCCGCGTTCGATTTCCTCTTTCTTCGTCCCGCGAAGCAGGCAGCCCACGTTGTCGCCCGCGATGCCCGAGTCGAGAGTCTTATTGAACATTTCCACGCCGGTAACGGTGGTCACCGCCGTATCCATAAGCCCGACGATTTCCACTTCGTCGCCGACCTTAACCTGCCCGCGCTCAATGCGCCCAGTCGCCACCGTCCCGCGACCCTTGATACTGAACACGTCTTCCACCGACATAAGGAACGGCAGATCGATGTCGCGCTTCGGAATCGTAATATGCGTATCGAGCGCCTTCATCAGGTCGTCAATGCACTTGATCTTCTCGGGATCCTTCGGATTCTGGAGCGCCGGCAAAGACGAGCCGCGAACAACCGGAATATCGTCGCCCTTGAAATCGTATTTGGTGAGCAACTCGCGAACTTCGAGCTCGACAAGCTCCAGAAGCTCTGGATCGTCCACCAGGTCAATCTTGTTCAAAAACACCACCAGATTCGGCACGTTCACCTGGCGAGCCAGAAGAATATGCTCGCGCGTCTGCGGCATCGGGCCGTCCGCCGCCGAAACCACCAGAATTGCCCCGTCCATCTGGGCCGCGCCGGTGATCATGTTCTTCACATAGTCCGCGTGACCCGGGCAGTCGATGTGCGCACAATGCCGCGACTCGCTCTCATATTCCACGTGCGAAGTCGCGATCGTCAGAATCTTCGACGGATCGCGCCGACCCTGCGACTCCGAAGCCTTGGCCACTTCGTCATAGCTGATCGGCTGGCCCAGACCCTTGGCCGCCTGCACGGTAGCAATGGCCGCCGTGAGGGTGGTCTTGCCGTGGTCAACGTGACCGATCGTGCCCACGTTCACGTGCGGTTTCGTTCTTTCGAATACGCCTTTGGCCATTGATTTACTCTCCACTCGCTTGGCGAAACTGGTCTTCGGTCAAACGCCAGGCAGTCGTCATTTCCTCATAGGTATGCGATCAACATTCAGGCCCGCGGGCCACGCGCCACACGGCAAATTTCACTTCGTTCCAATCCTGTCAAAGCTGCTGATGGGAATCGAACCCATGACCTCGTCCTTACCAAGGACGCACTCTACCGGCTGAGCTACAGCAGCAACAGCAATCCAACCAAGCCGCACGCCGCCGCGCCGCTCAGCGCACAGCGGCTGTCATCTTTGAAGAAACAATATCGCAGCCGCACCGACTTGAAAAGTCAGCCGGCAAACCAAAAGCGGTCAGCCAAGCCGAGGCCCGGAAACCCGCCCAGAGCCCGGCAAGTATAAGCCCTCACCTCATGCTGTCAAACATTTAACAATTCAGATTGGTCACCGGCTGGTCGCTCCCGCCCGATCGCGCCCGACCAGTCGCGCTCAAATCCCCGAGCCCCGGCACTCCTGCCCAAGCCCCCGCATTCATGCCGGGCTTTCAATGCCCGAACCCCGGCATTCATGCCGGGTATTCCATGATCTCATCATTGCTCTATCCATTGCCTCGCCGCTACAATCTCGGCAATGCCGCCGTCCTAAACCATCCTGATACATAAGGTAAACGCGTGTTGCCCGACCTGAAATCCCAAGACACCCTCAGCGATGGACCGCCCCCCGTCTCCTGGCTCGATGAACGCGGCCAGACTTCCTCCCGTACGCCCGCGATCCCACCACCGCCTGCGATGCGACCCAAAGCTTCACCACTCACGCCAGGACCCGCAACGCAATCCGGCAAACAACGCTCGACTCAACGGTCCGCACAAATCGCCTTGGCCTTCCTCGCTGCCTTGCTCGTCGGCGCCGCCATGTTCCTCGCCGAGCCCTTCCAGCACCGCTGCGCCGCGACGCTTCACATGGCCAACGCTTCCGATCGCCTGCAACTCAACGAGTACCGCAAGGAGCTCATCGCCTTCCTCTGGTCCGACGATCAAAAAATCACGCAGCATCAAAGTCTCAAATGGCAGGTCGAAACTCCCGCCCCCGGAACACTGCGCATCGCAACCGAGTCCACCAACGGCGAAGCCGCAACAAGCCAGGCTGAAACATTGGCGCGCCAATTCCTCACCCACATCCAATCCCTCAACGACTCCGAGCTCACCACCCCCACCGAAGGCGAGACCCAACTCCAAAACTACGTCGCACTCCTCACCCGCCGCCTCGACGACGCCCAAAGCCAACTCGACGCCGCGATGGCCCGCCTCCCCGCCGCCGACCCGCGCCCCGACCAGGCCACCCTCTCCGACCGCTGGCAATCCGCTCGCGGCGACTTCGAATCCGCCCGCGCCCAACTCCGCCAGGCCGCCGCCGAATACAAAACCCTCACCCAGCACGACCCCGCCAACGCCGCCACCACCCCCGAAGCCCGCCAGGCCGCACTCCTCGCCGACACCGACCTCCAGCAAGACCTCAAGGAGCTCGCCGCCACCCTCACCGAACTCAAGCTCCACATGCTCAACGTCTGGCAGGAGTCCTCATCGAGCCTCGACCAACTCGCCTCCGCCGCCGCTACCGGCCAGTCGCAACTCGCCAAACTCGACACCGCCGAAATCGCCCCCGCGCTCCGCGAGGCCTACTCCGCCATCGCCGCCGAAATGACCGCATACCGCGACGCCGCCGCCACGTTTGCAAAAACCTGGAACGCCGAATTCGCCGCCCTGCAGCACGCCGACCTCGACGCCGAAGGCGCCTCCCTCCTCGACGCCTACCAGCGCGTCAAAACCATGCTCAGCGAATTCCTCTTCCACGCCGGCAACCGCCTCTCCACCATCCGCGAAAACGTCAACCAGCTTTCCCGCGACCCGGCCGACGACGCCCAGCACCACCTCCGCCAATCCGACGCCGCCCGCGCCTTCGCCGAACTCCAGTCCGCTCACCACCGCTTCGAATTCGCCGCCGGCGCCCTCGACACCCCCGCCAACTTCCGCCTCGACTCCGCCCTCCGCATTGCCCGAGGCCTCCGCCGCCGCGTCTCCGACCGCATCCGCGAAACCGACGAGCGCCTGCAAAAGCTCGCCACCGCCCGCGCCCAGGAAGAACAAAACGCCCACTTGTCCGACCTCGACGAAATCCTTCGCAAGAGCCGCGACGCCAGCGACGCCACCGTCGAGGAACTCATCGCTCTCCAGGACGGCCTGCAAACCGCTTCGGCCTCCAGCGAGCAGTTCGTGGCCGCCGTCGCCGCCGCCGAGCTGGCCAACAACCGCCTGCAGCTCACCCGCACCGACCTCGACCAGGCCGAGAGCCGGCTCCGCGAACTCGCCGAAAAACGAGCCGCCGCCCAGCGCGCCTCCGAATTACAATTCGTCTCGGCCGGCATCTTCCAGAAAAATATCAACCTCGAACCCCGCCTCCGCACCGCCGCCATCGGCGCATCCGTCACCTTCCTCGCCGTCCTCCTAGGCCAAATCCTCCTCGCCCGCTCCCTCTGGCCCCAGCGATAAGTTCGTGGCCCACAGGCGCAACTCCCTCTCCCCCCGGAGAGCACAGGGTGACTGCGCTGCTCCCTCTCCCCCCGGGAGAGGGCAGGGTGAGGGCCAGCCTCCCCCCTTACCATGGGGGGACCGAGGGGGGTCATGGGAGGCCATCGCCTTCCCCCTTTACCAAGGCGGGATAAAGGGGGGTCCAGCGAGCCGCGAACTTCAAGTTCGCGCGGAGTCACGGGAGGGCGAGGCTCCCGCCGAGCCACCATCCGAACCCCGAGCGCAAGCGAGCGGGCGGTAATCAGTACCGCGACTGCAAATGAGCGGTGTTGGCCGCCGAATCGCTCCGATTGTCCTCAACAATTCTCCTGCATTCGCCGCTTTTTTGGCCACCGCGTTACGCCAAAGGCGTTCAGGCCCAAAGCCCAGTGGTTGCCCGCGCCTTTTGCGGGCTACCCTGGGTAAACGAAGGACAACAATCCAACCCCAAACGGGGTTGAGGCCCGCGGGACGTGGCAAAACCGAGATCAAGTGGGCGACAATTCCCGGCCCCACGATCGATGAGGCCGAACCCGGACCACCAGCCGCAGATCGACGCAGATGAACGCGGGTTGATTGAATGCCCTTCTCATTGTTCTGCGACCTAATCATCTCGGCCCCAACCCCCACTTTCTCGATGGGTATAGCATTCCGGCACCCACTTTGAAGCTTATAGGACCGGGAATTGCGAGTTTTTCGCCATTGTGGGCTTGCGTCCAGGTCTGAACAGGTTTACTATTTGGCGTCACGTTACCCGATCTATTGCGTAATAGTCGCCCATCGATGGGAAAAGGAAGAGTTCGTATGCGTTTCGCATTTATTGCCGGAATGGTGGCTGGAACGTATGGCTCGGCTTTTGCGGGTACTCTTGCGTGGCCCGTGTCAAACCCCTCTATAACACAACACTACAATAA
>JBKJYI010000466.1:0-3637 GCA_046715855.1 Phycisphaerae bacterium | reverse complement strand
CCCTTGAAAAGGCTGGGCTATTCTCATCCCGTCCCTACGGGACGAACAGCAACATGGCGCAACGCCAGATCGTTACATCCAAGAGTCCACAAGTTTCACCCTCACCCTGCCCTCTCGCTGAGAGGGAGAGGGATAGCAGATAGTAACATTACCGAATTTCACCACGAATAGTTTGTCCTACTAGCCTGGTTTGGGGAGGGAGAAGCGGTCGCGGGTGCTGGAGTAGTCGTCGCCGCCCAGGCGGGCGATGAGGTCGAGCTTGGCGACGTCGGCCGTGCCGTCAGGGACGTAGACGTCGGCGGCAATGTGGAAGCAGAGGACCTGGCAGACGCAGATGTTGGCGGAGAGCGGGCCGTCGCCGACGGGGACGATTTGCAGCAGCTTGCACTCCATTTGCACGGGCGACTCGGCGACGCGTGCGGGGCGGACGAACTGGCTGGGCAGCGGGGTGAAGCCGGCGGCGTCGAACTCGTTCACGTCGGGCGGGTAGGGGAAGGAGGCCTGGTTCATCGCGTCGCGGATGGCGTAGGGGACGACGTTGACCACGCACTCGGGGACGGTGCGGAGGTTGATGATCGTGTCCTTGGAGGTGCCGTCGGCCTTGGTGCAAGGGGAGAAGATGACCGCGGGCGGGTTGGAGCCGACGCCGTTGAAAAAGGAGAATGGAGCGAGATTGGGGATGCCGCTTGCCGAAATTGTGGAGACAAAGGCAATGGGGCGAGGGATTACGCAGGAGAGCAAGGTTTTGAAGTTGGCGCGTTTTTCGCGCTCCGCGGTAACCACAGCGACAAAGTCATCGTATGCTTTCAAGCGTTGGCCCGATCACAAAAGCATGGCAATCCAAAACCGAGCCGCGTAACAGGCGGGACTCTGTTTTCGATTAACTAGCGCCGGAGCAAGCGGGTCAATGTCCACCAGTCCAGCAGGCCGACGGCCCCAATACCCGACCACATGACGGTCAATCCCAACCAAAAAGTACCCGCGTTCTGGGCCATCTGCTTGCCGGTCACGATCAGGATGATGACCAGCAGCGAGGGCACGAAGCTGATGCCAAAAGCGGTGGCCGCGTGTGCCCCGCGAAACACAATGCCCAGCCCGGCCCCAAGAATAACGAGAACCAGCACGCTGAATGTAAATGCCGCCCGCTCATGGAGCGTGGCTACGATGCGGCGATATGTCCCCTCGAGCCAGTTGCGTGCCTCGCCTTGCCGCTTCTTGACCACCTCGTCGAGTTCCGTCGAGCCCAGCATCTCTTCGATGCCACGCTCCGACAATTCGGCTGTCATCGCAGGCGGTGCGGCAACCGGCCCGAGCGTTTCGCGATCCCGTTCGTACGTGCGTCCCCCCTCGGCGATTCGCACGCCGTACGCTTCGATGCGAATTTCAGGTTCCGGCCCCGAACGCGAACGGACGGATTCGATGGTCGCCCGCCTGGCTTCATGGCGGCGCTTCAACCCCGGCCGGCTTTCCTCGATGGTGGCGTTGGTGATTTCAATTCCGTCGTCACCCAGCATCCTGGTGGCAGCGTCTCCCGTGACGACATAGACCGGATCGCTGCCGAGCACGATTTTCTTGTTCGTTTCCCACTCGCGAAGCAGCGCCCGCTGCAGCGACGAGCGCGCCAGACTGCCCCGTAATCGTTCCAGCACTTCAACTACCGGAGGCCAGGTCTGCGGCGAGCCCATGTAATGGAAAAGCTCGCCCAGGGTAAGAAACTTGATCTGATGCTGCAACATGAAAGGAATATCCGGCGCGGAAATTTCCTGCTCCCCGATCTGCGAAAACTGGTCCTCTTTGCGGTCAAACAAGGTGAGCCCGGTCATCGTCCCCGCAACGCCGATCCGATTGTCTTGCTGATCGAATCGCAGGCGGATGCGCTGCGCGGTCCCGTATCGAATCCACGCCTCGCCCTGCGTTTCGACGAAGGCGACTCCGCTGAGATAAATCCCACCTTGCTCGTCGGAGTCAACCTGATCCGCATAGATCCGGTGATTCTCGATCTTTAGTCCCTGCGGCCGGTGCAGTCGCTGTTGAATAAAGGTAACCGGGTCGGCCCCCACAATCAGGCTCAAATTCATGACCATGCGCGGGATGACGAAGCTCATGCACGCAAAGGTGAGCGCCGCGGAAACCAGGCCCAGCACCAGCGCGGGCAGCAGCAGCACGTGAAGATTGATGCCGCCGCTGCGGCACGCGGTGAATTCATTGTCCGCGCTCAGCCGCCCGTAGGTGGCCGCCGCGCTGAACAGCGCCGCGATGGGCAGCGTCAATGCCGCGGCCACCGGCAGCACCAGTGCCATGAGGCGAAAAAACTGCCACGGTGTGGCCTCCTTGAGTTCGACCATCTGCATGACGCCCCCGCCCAGGCCCAGCGCCCCGGTAAGGACAGCAGCAGTAAGGGCAAACGTCTTGCTCATTTCGCGGAAGATGTATCGCTCAAGCGTCCAGGGGATGGTCATGATGCCGATCGTTCCGCCGCGGGGAAACCGTGTGTTTGCGATTGTCGAAGGGCCGATATTCTCTGGACCATGACTTCGAATTATCAAAACAAAATCGTCGAACTTGACCGGCTGCTCGCCGCCGTATCGGCGGCCCGCGCCGCAGGCAAGCGGATTGTACAATGCCAGGACTGTTTTGACATGTGCATCCCGGTCACATTCGCTTTCTGAAGTTCGCAAGGGAGCAGGGCGACGTACTCATCGTCTCGCTCACCGGCGATATCGACGTGGGCAAGGGCGACAACAGAACCTATTTCCCGCAGGACTTTCGGGCGACGTTCATGCTAGCATGATGGCGCATAGCAATGTAGTTCCTCGCCACGAATCGACTCGCTGTTGCCCCGCGCATAGTTATATATTAAGGGGTAGGACCAAGCAGGTTGAGTTGCAAAGAGGGTGACCAGGCATGGGCGATTTTACGCCGCATCAAAAGAAGATCATCAACCGCTACTACGATAACCGCGACCAGATCATGCTCACGCGGTTGCAGGAGATCATCACCGAACTCTACCTGGCGGACACGGCGTCCAAACAAAGCCGCCTTTGGAAGCGTGCCGAGTCCGCTATGAAATCCTTGAAAGTTCCACCGACCCAGATCAGCCACCTGATGGCGCAAAAAAAGCCCGAACTTCTGGCTCACAACTTGCGTCAGTGGCTTGATGGCAAACCCTAGGCGTGGATCGACAGGACATCGAAGCTGATCCCCGAATGTCCCCAAAAAAAAGCCATCGTGTCGATTGGGACTTATTGCACCGCGAAGGACTCGAACCTTCGACCCGCTGATTAAGAGTCAGCTGCTCTACCAACTGAGCTAGCGGTGCGTATGTTTACAATAGATCGTCCACGTTTACCCGCGTCCCGTCAAGTTTGGCTCACCGTATTGGACGCGCCGGGTCAAGACAGGCGCGAGACATGGGATCACGATGAGATGGGATGCAAACCGGAATTCCGGCGCGGAATCGCAGGCTTCACGATCATGCGAAGCGTGGCAGATCGAAGGCAGCCATGGGGCTGAACTGCTTGATGTGCTGCGGGTGCGACTCATTCCGGCAGGCAAGGAGAGCCTGATCCAAGACTCATTGCACCATGAGGACCTTTGAGCGGCGGGATTGAATACTGCCTTCGTATTGGATGTTAAA
>JBKJYI010000465.1:0-13846 GCA_046715855.1 Phycisphaerae bacterium | reverse complement strand
GATTTCGCTAGGTGCCCGACGGGCGAACCGCAGTTCGATGCCGGTTGACTACATAGGAGGTCGCGTCTGTAAGGGTCTTTGCCCACAAGAAGTTAGCCACCGGAGCGACGTAGAGAATCAGGATTTTTTGATCTTTGAATTGTAGCGTACTGCGTTGAAGAAATGTAGTGTAAACAGCTGCTCAAATAATAGCAAAAATGGACGCGTTTTTGTTAGGACGAAGATCTAATAGTTGGCCTCAAATTTCGTACGTTTGTGAAGGCTTGTCAGTGACGCCTTTCCCGCTATTCTACTGCTAAAAACTCGATGTTGTCGTGCAGCGCGATCCGAAATGCTGGGGGGTGTAGCTCAATGGTAGAGCACCGGCCTTTTAAGCCGTAGGTTTTGGGTTCGAATCCCAACACCCTCACTTGTCTCGACGTGGATGGCCTCAATCGTGCTACCGCCGCGTTAAGCGATGGCGAATGCGCGGTTTTGCCGGCATATCAATCCACAAATTAAGCGCCGTGTTCGCGAAATCCATGTGCAGCGCACTTCAAGGGCATTCAAAGTTGCGTCTTCGAAACTTGATCATTGCCGCCTCCGCATTCCTGCTTGGCTTGATGGGATCTCTGTTCTTCCTGCGTGAGCCCACCACGCCGCTTACCCCGGAGGCACTCGCTCAGGCGCGGCAGCGGTGGGAACAGGCAGCCATTCGTTCCTACCGTGTAACCTACCGCATGCATGGCAGCCTCTACGAGGTGGGAGTCCATGACGGCCTGGTGGCCTCGATCACCGTTAACGGTCAAACTTCTTCCATCAACGAGCCCGGCGCCTATTCCATCAACGGCCTCTTGGATACCCTGCAAACCGAGTTGGAGAACATCCACGACCCCTCCAACCCACTTGGAACGCCGCCGGGCAATGTCGTCGCCCGCGTACGCTTCCACGACCGCCTGGGCTACCCCCAGCGTTACATCCGCGGCCGCACCGGCCTAAGCCGGGGCAGCACGTTGGAACTGCTGGAATTTCACCCCGATTCCTCGGAGCCCTGAACGCGGGACTTTTCGCCTGCCTCAGGCTATTCCCTTTGGGTGCTGGCATGAATTGCAGAGTGGGTGGCATGCCCAAGCCCAGCCTTATCGGGCGCCGGCATGAATCGCAAGAGCATGGCGGCGCTTCGCTTGGCCATGCCACTTCCATTCAAACCATACCAGTACCCCCCTTTGGGCTCAGAATCGACCCTTTTTGATGATTCCCGCTTTTCATGCTACAATCGGTTTTCGAATTCGCCGGTCCGGCCTAAAACGAGGTTCATCTGTAGTAATGCCGAAACAAACGCGTGTATCTTTTGTCTCCCTTGGCTGTGCCAAGAATCTGGTCGATTCCGAAAAGATGCTTGGCCAATTGGCTGAGGCCGGGTGCGCTATCACGGCGGACGAAAATCACGCCGACGTAACGGTGATCAACACCTGCGGGTTTCTCGATGCTTCCCGCGTCGAAGCCGATCAGATCATCCGCGAGGCCGTCGAACGCAAGAAGACTGGCACCCTCAAGCGGGTCGTCGTCGCCGGTTGCCTTGTTCAACGCGATAGAGAAACGATCCTCGAACGAGTTCCGGGGATTGACGCCCTCGTGGGCGTAAACAGTCGCGACGACATCGTCCGCGCCGTCCTTGGCGAAGGGGGAAGGCGAGGCTCCCGCCGAGCCGCGAATGATTCGGCCCCGCAGCACAAACGTCGGACCAACAAAAATGGCGCTCCTGACCTATACCTCGCCGATTACCACCCCTTCGTGCAGATCGACACCGCACGCCTTCGGCTGACGCCGCGCCATTATGCCTACCTCCGCATCAGCGAGGGCTGCGACCAGAAGTGCACTTTTTGCACCATCCCCTCGATTCGCGGCCCCATGCACTGCAAGCCGCCGCACATGGTTCTCGAAGAAGCCCGCGAGCTCCTCTCCGACGGCGTGAAGGAAATCAGCCTCATCGGCCAGGACACCACTAGCTACGGCCTGGGCGCCGACCCGCTCAGCACCGATCTTGCCGGCCTGCTCCGCATGCTCGACGCCGTGGACGGCCTGGGCTGGATCCGCCTCATGTACGTCTACCCTTCGGTCTTCACCGACGAAATGATCGACGCCATCGCCGAAAGCCCGCGCGTCTGCAACTACATCGATATCCCGCTCCAGCACATCAACGACCGCGTGCTCAAGGCCATGCACCGCCGCATCAGCCGCCGCCAGACCGAGGAACTTTTGCAAAAAATTCGCGACCGAATCCCGGGCGTGACGATACGTACCACCATGATCGTGGGTTTTCCGGGTGAGACGCAGGCCGAGTTTGACGAGCTGAAACAGTTCGTGACCGACTTTGGGTTCGATGCATTAGGCGTCTTCCCATACTCGCGCGAGGATCGGACGCCCGCGGGCCGGATGACCGGCCAGCTTCCCGATCAGGTCAAGCAGGAGCGCGTCGAAGCGCTCATGCTCGCCCAGCAGGAAGTGGCCTTCGCACTGGCCGACCGCCACGTGGGATCGTCCTTCGAAGTGCTCGTCGATTCTGTTTCGCCTTCGGGTGAAGTTTGGGCCCGCCATGAGGGCCAGGCTCCCATGGTCGATAGCGCAACCCGCCTCAATGGCTGCGACGCAGCCCCCGGAGATTTCCTTACCGTCCGTTGCACCGCTCGCGACGGATACGACCTGGTCGCTCGCCCTGTGCGGCAAGCCCTTCGCGTCCTGCGGGCATGAAGAAAGCACTCAATGTCCCCAACCAGATTACGGTAGCCAGGCTGGCGCTGGCCATCGTTTTTTTCGTGGTCCTCTCGCAGTACATTCACGGTGTCGCACCCGTCTGGAAGCTCGACCTCGCCGCCGCGATTTTCGTCCTCGCCGCAGCCAGCGACTTCCTCGACGGCTACCTCGCCCGCAAATGGGGCCAGGTCACTCCGCTGGGCCGCGTGCTTGATCCCATGGTGGACAAGATTCTCGTATGTGGCGCGTTCATCCTTTTCCTCGACAACGGTTTCATCGATGCTCAAGGCCGCAACGTCACCGAGATGAAAGCATGGATGGTGCTCGTAATCGTGGGCCGCGAGTTGCTGGTTACGGGACTGCGCGGCTTCAATGAGTCTCAAGGTCGAGCCTTCGGCGCCGGTCTTCACGGCAAGTTGAAGATGTGGCTGCAATGCATCGCCGCCCCCGTCGTGCTCTTTTTGATCGCGCACCAGGATGCCTTGATGTCCGCGGCCGCCGCGACGACAGTAAAAAAGACTTTGATCTGGGCCACGGTTATCGTCACCGCCCTCTCCATGCTCCAATACCTCGCCCGCTCCCGCCACATCCTTAATGAATCCGCGCCTACTTGATCGTGGCTCGGTGCATCAAGCAGGAGAAGATGCTAAGATCGCGCGGGATTTCGACGGAAAAATCCCGATATGCACAGGTTGACGATTGGAGTGGGAAGGTGCGCATACCATTTTTCTTCTTCTTGTTGAGCACAATTGTGGTTACCGATGCGGCACCCAGTAATGTTCTTGCGCAAAATGCCAACCTGCACGCGGACATTGGCAACTTGATCGTGCGCCATCAGACCGAGCACTACGCCATTGCAGGCACCATCAGCGAGGCTCGACTGCTCGATTATGGGCAATGCCTGGAGTTCATTTATCGAGAATATGCGACTGGATTTGCAGAACTCACGTCAAACGACGGTCCCAGTTTTCACCGTGAGGAGGCCAGCCAAACCAAAGAAGGCAGGAAGATTACTCAGACCAGCCCCATGAGCGGTAATAATGGTGATCGTTTCTCCGTGATCATTTTTGCGAAGGGAGATGAATACGAGCAATTCGGCGCGAAGTACTTCCCCGCAGCACTTGAACACACACGCGGTGTATTTCTTCGCTCATTGAAGCTGTTGGTCATTCGCGACGACTCGGATTCCAGCCAGACCTATGAAGTCCTGTTCCATGAGGCATTCCACCAATTTGCTCACCGATTTATCCCCTTCATTCCCACGTGGGCCAACGAAGGGCTCGCCACGTATTACGGACACGCACGTCCCACAACTTCCGGCCTGCGCTTCGACAAGCCGGCTTCTTCACATTTTAAGGTCGTCCAGGAGGCCCGGGTCGCGAAAGCACTGATTCCCTTGGAAGAACTGATGGGCATGACTCAAGCGCGGTTTTATCGGAGCGACAAGATCCGAAACCTCAATTTCACCAATCGAACCTTGTGCTATGCCCAAGCTTACACCGTGATGTCGTACATTTTAAGCGACCAGGCCGGAGCGGACCGCCTGCGAAACTATCTCAAAGACCTTGCCGGGGCCAAGAGCCGGTCAGAGGCAAATTCTATTTCCGGCAGGTATTTCGACGCCCAAATGCTCGAGGCCATCACGCCGCAATGGTTGACTTATTGTCAGAAATTCTAGCATTGGCGCTTTCATGATTCAGTCTGTCCCCAGTCCCACGCGAAGCGATGACCAAAGTGCCGGAAGTAAAGTCCGATCGCCATGGCGGCCACAATGGAGACGTAAAGCTCGACCCCTGTTCCAAGGACGCGCTGCAAGAGCCAGCCTCCCGGAGTCACTGCCGTTCCCCAACCCGCCGTATTCGTTGCTCCAAGAAACATGCTCGCGAGAATGTGAACCGCGTAAGAAGCCGCCACGATCAACACCGTGAGCAAATAAGGCCCGGGCGATCGTGCCAGGGTAATCAGCACGCGCTCAAAATGCCGAAGCTCGCCAAAATCACTGATGGCAACAACCAGCACCACAATAGGCCAAAAAAAGATCCCCGCTAACACCAGCAACGTGAGGACGGGGTCAACCGTCGGCCCCCCTGCACCCCCCAACGGCAGATTGACCAGCGCTTGCCAGGTATTCCCTATCACATTCACGCCGTCGTAGGCCCGGTCGATGACATACATCAGCGCCGGAATCATCACCACCAGCCAACTGCCGAACCACCGCACGGCGGGAGAGAGCAGATCGAACAACAGATGGGTAGTAATTTCAACATCGGGAAGTTGAAATCGACCCATGGCCGAGGCTTCGACGACGTTGATCCGAAAGGCAGCGTACCAGAGCGCCACAACAACCCATAAAAAATAACCAAAGCGAAACAATCTCCCTCCGCTCAAGGGCATGACGCTGGCAAATGAAAGCACTAGCCAGATGGTCAAAAATGCGATCAGGTTATGAAGACTGGAAGGAAACAACATGGCCCACAATAATGCTCGACATAGCCGCGCTCCCGGATCTGCGTCTGTAATGGAGCGCTCTCTTCGTCCGGCGATTCAATTTCAATAATGGGCTCCACAGGCTCAGGGATACGCGGCTGCGCTGGTTGGGATGTGACTTGCGTCTGATCGGGGCAAGAGGTAGACCGGCTATCTGGCCGGCCCCTAAGGGTTAGAGCCTCTCCGCACCGCTTACATCGAGCCTCTTTGCCGGAAGCCTTCTCAGCAAAACGGTACTTCGCTCCGCACGCACAGATGCATGTGCCCATGGTTCACGCCCTCGGTCGTCTCAGCATGACTCTTCAACAGGGGACCGTCAAACTTGCCCGCCGGCGCAGCAATGTTAAAAGCTTTCCAGGCGCCGTCATGCTAAAGTTTCCAACTCCAAGTTCGTCGATCAATTGCGCGCTGGGCATGGCGGCGCGCAGTGCAGCCCGCAGAGCCTATTGGCGTCTTTTGCGCGACGCCCAACACGCGAACGCGATCCAGGAACGCACGCTTCTTCGACGGCTGGAAAGCAACGCCCAAAGCGAGTTCGGCCGCAACCACAAGTTTTCCAGCATCCGGAATTACGACGATTTTGCGAAGTCCGTGCCCGTCCGCGATTACGAACAATTCCGCCCTTACATCCAGCGGGTGATGGACGGCAACGAGCGCGCCCTCTTCGGCCCCCGCCACCGCGTCCTCATGTTTGCCATGACCAGCGGCAGCACGGACCGCCCCAAGTACATTCCCATCACCCAGCAGTTCGTTCGCGAATATCGCCGCGGGTGGAATGCTTTCGGCGGCAAAGCCATGCTCGACCACCCTGAAGCGTTCCTGCGCGGCATCTTGCAGGTGACCTCGCCTCTGGACGTCGAGCGGACCAGCCAAGGCATCCCCTGCGGCTCCATTTCCGGACTTCTCGCCCGCGAGCAAAGCCACATCGTACGCCGCTACTACGTGACCCCGCCGCAAGTGGCCAAAATCGCGGATCCCGAGTCGCGCTACTACACCATCATGCGCTTCGCCGTCCCGCGCGATGTCGGATGGATGGTGACCGCCAGTCCAGCGACCCCGCTCAAACTCGCCCGCACTGTCGTCGAACATACCGATCGCCTTATTCGTGACGTGCACGACGGAACTCTAAGTCCCCCGCGATCGATACCGTGTTCGCTGGTGACGTCTTTCAAAGGCCATCTAAAACCGGCGCCCCGAACCGCCGCAAGGCTGGAAGCCCTTCGTTCGCAGCGCGGCACTTTATTGCCGAAGGATTACTGGCGTCTGGCATTCCTGGCCAACTGGACAGGTGGGACACTTGCTCTTCACGTGCGAGAGTTTCCCTCTTATTTCGGCGATGCCCCCGTCCGCGATATCGGATTGCTGGCCACCGAAGGACGCGTATCCATCGGCTTGACCAAAGCAAGCACTTCCGGACTCCTGGATGTCGGCGCCGGCTTCTTCGAGTTCGCCGAATTGGATGATTCCACTCATCGAGCGGTGCGCAGGTGCCACGAGCTTGACACCGGTGGAGTCTACCGCGTCATAATGACCACGTCCGCCGGACTTTATCGTTACGATATTGGAGACTGCGTGCGAGTGGCGGGCTATGAAGGCCGCACTCCCCTTCTCGAATTTCTGCACCGCGGCGCCAGAGCAAGTTCCATGGCCGGGGAAAAAATCACCGAGTGGCAGGTGACCAGCGCAATGCAGCGAGCCGGGGAGGCGCTGGGCATCCCAACGACCAACTTTGTCCTGGCGCCCGCCTGGATTGAACGGCCCTTCTACCGCGTCTATCTGGAAGAAAGCCAGGTGAATCCTGCCGGCATCGCCACGGGCATGGAGCAGGAATTATGCCGTCTGAACATGGAGTACGCCGGCAAGCGGAATTCCAGCCGGCTCGGGCCCATTCAACTCGTGCGACTCCCCTCCGGGACCCTTGCCCAATGGGAACACGAGTGCATGCACAATCACCGCTCGGGCGAGCAATACAAGCACCAATATCTCTTTATTGCTCCCGGGGACGACGCCCGGTTAATCGAGATGTCGCATCAGAGAAAAATCAGGGGCACGATGGCGGAACGGGATAGGGATACGGCTGCCCCCTGATGGCGTCCACAGCCAGTTTCACGTCAGCAAAATTGATGGCTTTCGACGGGTCGGGAATCGGGTCACGCAGGTAGGTCCGCGCTTTCGGCGCCGCGCTTAGCAGCCCCCGAAACGAATCGATGATCACCGCAATGTCGGCCACATCAGGCTGAGCCGCCTGGTCGCTTCGCGCAAAGGGAGCAGCCACGTCGCCCCACTGACCGGTATGAACAGTCTGCGGCAGCCCAAAGCAAAACGGATCATTCGGATTGTCCTGACAGGAAATGGGCACTTGCACAATGGTGTAGACCGAACTGGGAATGATCGCGTGGCCGTAAACTTGCACCGTCCCCATAGAGCCCCAATCCGCGAAGTGCGGCGTGCATTGAAGCCGCGCACCCAGGAACGAACTGCCCGGAGCCGCATCGGGGAAAGTCGCAGGCGGCCCAAGCCACCGAACCTGCCCCTCTACCGCCCCGAAATCCCGATCTTCCCCGGCCGACACCGGCGGTCCGGGATGGTAAACCGATGTGAGCACAACCCTCACCGCCGTCTGTAGACCCGGTTCCTCGGGCTCAAATGCAACATACCGGCTTCCTGGCGCCACCGGAGGACCAATGATAATTCGGGCGCCGGAATGCAGCTCAATGGGAATGTAGCCGCCAGGAATCGGCTCGGGGCCATGAAAAAAAGTGTCATCATCCATGATGCCCACATCGTAAATCCCGTCCGCGCCGGCAGGGACATCCAGATAAAACGTGCCCAGATAAAGAGACACCCCCGGATCAACGATGTAGCTGGAGTCGTCAAGCGTCATTCCGAAGCGAGCATTGGAAGTCGACGAATCCACTGCGGAAATATTTGAAAACCCAAACGCCACGTAGTCCTCGCGAAGAGTGCTCTGAAACGCCCAGTCGCATTGGCACCCGTTTGAACAATCCAACTGGCATCTAGATCCGGCCCCCAGTGTTTGGGCACAAAAACTATGCCCGGTCGAATTATTGCCCGAACAGGCAACGCTAGTAGTCCCCACAGGGACTCCTCCGTTGTCCAACCCCGCTGAATTGATCCTTGCCTGCGCAGTTCTGAGTTCCTTCGGGCCCCATCCGGCCACTCGGAGCTCGAATCCAACCCGCCGCGGGCCAGAGGGCAGAAAAATATCGGTGCCGATAATCGTGTGCGTACCGGTGGCGGAGGTCGGCTGTATCACGACGGCAGCCCCACCAAAAGCATGAGACGCGCCCAGCCATCCCAAAAAAAGAATGGAAGAATAAACAGCTGCTTTGTTGATCATTACGCCTAGATCCCCCCAAAACTCGGACACCCATGATAGGCGCCGAAAATGGAGTGTCGAGTTTTGGAAGGTCCGTTAATCCCCTAAGAACTTCGGGAAACCCCTTAGTCGGCGCTGATTGACGCGGAAGGCCCCTATTTTTTCGAGAGATCGGCGCAGAGCAATTCCTTGTCGTTGCGCGCGAAGACGTGCTTGTACGCAAAAGCGGGATGGGCCCAGGTCACGCCGCCGCGCTGGCGAAGCTGGTCCAGCGTGGGGTCAATCAGCTTGGCCCGGCTCATCTCCTTGTACCCCTTGGGCGACAACTCCGAAATGATCAGCTCGCCGCGCTCATTGAACATCCACACTTTCCCCGCGTTCCGCACCATGTGAATCGTGGCCCAACGCGCCTTCGGCACGGCATCGAGGCTCTCCCAAACCCGGTCGCCCGTTTTCGCGTCCAGGCAGCGCAGCTCGCCATAACTATCAACGCCGTAGACGTAGTCTCCCTCGAAAATTGGCGTCGAAATAATGGAGTGAAGCGCATCCGTATGCTGCTCATCCTGGCCGGCCCGTTGCCACAGCTTCTCCACCGCGAGCTTGTCCTTGTCGAGCTTGAGCATCAGCGAGCCATCGAAAAAGTTGGTGAGAAACAATCGATCCCCGCTCACTACCGGGTCGGAAACACCGATCACCATCTGCCGGGGCGGAAATGGATGCTTCCAGTAAACCTCGCCGGTCTGCGGATCAAGTCCAGCAACATTGTCGCCGGTGTACGCGACCATCACGCGTTTGCCCGCCTGCTCGATGATAATCGGCGCCGAGTACGAAGCCTGATCGTCCAGCGCCTTCCACCGCTCGGAGCCTGACGATTTTTCGAATGCCACGTAACACGCATTTAGTCCGCCAACCTGCACGATCAGCAGGTCGCCATCGATAAGCGGAGCGGCCGAAATCCCCCACTTGGGCATGCGGATTTTGTACTGAGCGTTGAGGTCCTTTTGCCAGAGAACTTTTCCAGTGCGGGCTTCGAAGCAAAAAAGATTCCCCATCGCCCCCAGCGAATAGGCCCGCCCTTCCTCCACGGTAACCGACGCACGCGGGCCGGCATCGTAGCCCACGTCGCGGTATTCGCAGGCATATTCGTGCATCCATTTCTTCTCGCCGGTCTGGGCGTCGAAGCAGTGCACGCGCTCGACCTGCTTGGGATCAACCAGCCGGTCGGTGACGAACACCAGCCCCTGCCACACCGTCGGCCCGCTGTACCCGCTGCCGATCGGCGCCCGCCAGACCGCATCGAGCTCCGGCTTGTCAAACTTGGCCGTAACGCCGGTCTCGGGCCAGACCCCATCGCGATTGGGCCCGCGCCATTGAGGCCACTCGGCCGCGTGAACATGGGATGAGAGCGATGCAAAGAGCAGACCGCAATGGAGGAGAACTCCCGAATATTTTTTCGCGATTCGGTGGCATGGTTGTGTGGTCATGGGGGCGCATTCTAGAGGAGGTGCTTCAGTGCGAAAAGGAATCGGCAGATTGTATGCTACCCTCGTGAAACAACTCGGCGAGGTACGGCGCGCTCCACCCGTGGCCACATGGCTGGGCCTGCCGGGGCAATGTCGATGACCCAACGCAGGCCTGAGTCGTAGTTGTGTCAATCAGGGGCAGGGATTGGGAGCGGTGGGTCCGGCAAAGGGGTAACTTCGCCCTCGGAAGGCATCCACGACCAGGGCGATGTCGCTAAAGTCGATATTGAAGTCTGCACCCTGATAGGGACTGCTTCCCCCCAGATCGCACCACGTCCGAGGCGGCGCTGTCGCTGTGTCACGAAAGCACTCCACGCTGGCGGCGATATCAACGAAATCGACGATGCCATTGGGCAGCTGGTTGCTCCCGCCCCCCACAAGGTCGCCCCAAACGGAACTCGTGGACAAGACAATTGGTTCTGAGAAAACCGACGGGACTCCTGCATCGCATGGCACGTCACTCACCGCCTCAACGATATAGGAGGCACACGGCACGATATTGCAGTCAGCCACGTGGACGACTCCGCCCGGAACCGTGCTCCAATCTCGCAAGACGGGCCAACTGGACAACGCGTAAACACCGGTCGCAGTGTTACCTTGAATGACCTCACCGCCCACCCACATTTCGTCTTGGAACCGATCGGAGAAGTCGGGAACATTGGGACAGTTCGCTGCGCCGGGCATTTGATCGGCCGTTACGCGAAGCGCCAATCCCGATGCCCCATTGGGCAACGCAGGAGGAGAAAAAGACAGGTATCGATTCTTGACCGCAGGAAGAGATTCGGATGCTTCGCCCCAAGATTCCGCGACAGGGGCGGCAGGAGGCAATACCTCGTGAAAATACTCCCAATTCTTAATACCATAGAAAGGAAAGGCATCGGAGAGCACAAGGCTTTTTCCGCTTGCAACATCATACACCCCAGTTCCAGCAACGACGCCAGTCATCGTTCTATTTATCCACGCTTTGCCATCCCGTTCAAAAGTGCCGAAAAGATACCAGGGCCCTTCGAACCAATTCAGATAACCGCCGACAAGCACATGCACATTTCGAAGTTCGTCGTAAATTAACGCCGGTAAAAACCTCCTGGAAATCTGATCCGTAGCGCCGCCCTGCGTCCAGCTCTGGCCATTCCATTCCCAAATCCCGCCGACTGCGAATGGATAACCCCCATTTCCCCCTCCGACCAGCAGTGAAACATTGCGTTGCCGATCATAAGAAAACCCGGACCAATATCGCGGAGATGGTCCTGTCGTAGATCGCAGGGACCAAGCCACGCCATCCCACTCCCAGGTGTCACCCAGTTCGTCGCCGTTCCAGCCGCCAAACAGTACCGTGACACCTCGGGAAGCGTCGTACACCATCCGGTGTCGCCCGCGCCCCACCGGTCCGTCCGTGGCTCGCAGACTCCATATGGCGCCGTCCCATTCCCAAGTATTGCCGAAATAAACATCTGGGTCAGAGGGACCGCTCGATGGATTGCTTCCTCCAAAGAAAACCAGCACATTACGCACTTCGTCGTACGCGATGGCCGGATCGGTGCCCACTTCCGGACCGTTGGAGTCGATCAGGGACCATTGCTCGTTCTCGCGCGCCCAGATTCTGGAAATACCTCCCCAACCCTCCACAGCAACGATCCGATCTTGCGCGCGGTCATAGGCGATGGCCGAAGTGCGGGACTCGCCACCCCATTGAAGCACCCAATTACTTCCGTCCCATTCCCACAAATCGCCCCACCCATCCCCTCCGAAAAGAACGGTGACTCCCCGCAGCGAATCGAATGCCAATGAAGCTTTGCTGCGGGGAATGGGACCGGGCATCTCCGAAGTACGCCAGACCGTGCCATCCCATGTCCATTCCTCAAGCCATCCCGAAGGGCCATATTCATAGAACATGACCATCAGGTTCCGAACTGAGTCGAAAACCATCTCCGCGGCGGCATAAGGATATGGAGCTTGATCGATCGCGACCTGAACCCAACTTGCACCATCCCATTCCCAAGTGTCCCGCTTTCCAGAAGATGAAACTTCCCGGCCGCCGTGCAAAACAGTGACGCCACGAAGACTGTCGAACCCCATTACGTGTTCGGCCCGCGTGGGGCCGGAAGTCGAGCGAAGGACCCAGCTCGAACCATTCCATTCCCATGTATCGTTCAAGAACAACTGGTTGTTGCTTGGATCGCGTCCACCATGCAGCACAGTGACGCCTCTCTGGCTGTCGAAAGCCATTTCAAATGAATATCGCGGACCGGGTCCGGCCTGTGATCGCAAAAGCCATGTCAGCCCATCCCATTCCCAGGTCGCGGGTGACGTTAGGCCGACAAACACAACCGTTACTCCTCGGACGCTGTCAAAGACCGCTTCGTGAGCGGAGCCCATGGACGGCGTGGCGCCGCTTCCCAATCGCCAGACCGATCCATCCCACTCCCAGGTATTGGGGCCATATGTGCTGCCCATGACCACCAGCACGTTACGCTTGCTGTCATAAGCAGTTTTGGCAGCGGAATGCGGACCCGGCGAGGGGGGCTTTCGGTCGATCCAGTGGTAGCATTCCTGCCCCGGGGTGGATGAAGCGCACACGCTAATCAGAAGACCAAGTAGAATTACTTCAGTCTTTTTGGACATAATTGTGGATCCTTCGAATGATTGCGATTGTAACAGGATCGCCGCTTCACTGGAAGGAAGACTGATCGGCCTAACCATCAAGTGGCTGGGTGGAGCTTCTTCGGCCTTCTCAAAGATGGAACCATGAATTCTTTGGTTCGTCGCCCACTTTAATCACACAATCTCGTGGGCCCATTCAACAGTCAATCGCGCGCGCCCCGCATGTTCTAATGGGTGATAAGGCGGAAGGTCCGCCTGGGAGGAAGTGCTCATGTATAACAAAAACAACTTTCAACCAAAAAGCGTTGCCTTGCTGCCTTCTTGCCTCGTTGCCTTGTTGCCTGTCGAAACCGCGTTTCCAACTCGCCACGCAGGATTCGGGCTCATCGACGAAAAAAAAGATGACAGTTCGAACCCATCTTCCAGCGCGACTCGAAATTCCATTCGAAAATCGCATGCCGACAATCGCCCGAGACCCGGTCCACGAAATCGAGACGCGGTCCCGTCGTTCGGATTGTGGATTTGCGGACCCTTTACGAGCCGATGCCATATTGATCGATGGCGTTTTCGATGGCCCGGCGGACGCGGGCATGGACTTCGAGGGGTTGCTGGATCGAGCGCCAGGTGCGCGGGCGCGAGGCGGCCTTGTCCATGACGAAGGTGATGCTGCCAAGGTTGGTCACCTTCTCCTCGATGCCCACCTGCACGAAGGTGTTGCGGATTTCGAGCAGCTCGCAGGAGTCGATGCGCGGCGTGCGGATGCCGTGAATATGAATAATGCGGCGGTTGGTCAGCACGTACCAGGTCGGAATCCAGCGGAGGATGGCGAGCGCCAAGCCGACCGTGCCGCCCATGAGGACAATTTGCACCGTGGTGGTCATGGACAAGCCGGTGATCGGCTTGCCCAGAAATGTGAGCATGCCGGCGATGATCCAGCTTCCCACCATCCACGCGGCCGAGTCGAACAGCGGCCGCCACATCGAGGGCTTGATGGCGAGGATGACAATTTCGCCGCCATCGATGACGCCGCCGGGAATTTCGGCCCACGGAGCGACCGCGGGTGCTGCGGCGGCCGGGTTGTCGGCTACAGCGACGGAAAAATTTCGAACCGATGCAATGCCAATCATGATCGACGCAGCGTTTTCGGCCGCCCCTATAGAGT
>JBKJYI010000464.1:0-3155 GCA_046715855.1 Phycisphaerae bacterium | reverse complement strand
CCCCTACACTGTTCGGAACTGTCCATTATCAAATTGTCGTTACGGGGTGGGGGTCGAAGTATGCACGTATTGAAGTCGTTCGCTATTTTCGGCGCTTGCGCTATGACGGTTTCCCTCTGTCTTCCGGAGGCAACAGCGGAGGCGGTGGCCGGTCAGCCGCTTCGCAGCAAGGCGATACCCGGTCTATATACTCCGCCTCCTGAACGCCCAGGGGACCCGCCCGCGCCACCTGAAGTGCTGAGCGGTCGTACTTCGTCCGCAGGCGGTCCCGTTATTTTTGGAGGACACATCAGCGTTCAAGTAAACGTGGACGCGCTGGGAAATAACATCGTGGGCGATGCGGCCAACGAGCCTTCCATGGCCATCAATCCGCTGAATCCAAAACAAGTTGCAATTGGGTGGCGGCAGTTCGACAGTGTGACGAGCAATTTTCGCGAGGGAGGATACGGCTTCAGTACGAATGGCGGACAAAGCTGGACTTTCGGCGGGGTCTTGGAGGAAGGCATTTTTCGAAGCGATCCGGTGCTGACCTTCGATCGCTTCGGAAATTTCTACTATTCGAGCCTCTGGGTAGTGCAGCAAAATCCAAGCGTTTATCAGGTAGACGTATTCAAATCGACCGATGGCGGTGCTACATGGCCTACATCTTCGTACTCTTACGGAGGCGATAAGCAGTGGATCGTCGCGGATGACCGAGCGGCCGGAGTCGGTGCGGGACATCTCTATCAGAACTGGACAACCACGGCGTCATGCTGCGGACCCGTCGATTTTACCCGATCGATTGACGGTGGAAGCTCATTTCAGGCACCGCTTTCTTTGCCATATCCCTACACGTTCTGGGGCACTCTGGATACTGATTCCAATGGCACGCTTTACCTGGGCGGACGCGAGTATTACGGGGTCGCGCATTCGGTGATCCGCTCACTCAATGCGAAGAACCCGGCGGCGACGCCAGTTTTTGAGGCTCCTGTCTCGGTTTATCTGGAGGGCTTCACCAGCGGGTTTGGCGGATTCGACGGTCCGAACCCCAACGGCTTGTTGGGACAAGTTTGGATCGCCACGCATCCCACCAAGATCGGCCATGTTTACCTGCTTAGCTCCGTGGTTCGCGCAAAGGATCCGTGTGATGTCATGTTCGCTCGCAGCATCGACGGGGGCCTCACATGGAGCGATCCGGTGCGGGTGAATGACGATCCCTTCCTCGGATCGGCCTGGCAGTGGTTTGGGACCATGTCCGTCGCGCCCAATGGCAGAATCGATGCTACCTGGAACGATACCCGCACCACCGGAGACGCGAAGCAATCGGCGGTATTCTACTCCTACTCCCTGGACGAGGGGCAAACGTGGTCGGTCAACGAGCAAGTGAGTCCGGTGTTCAACAGCCACTTGGGCTGGCCGAACCAAAGCAAGATGGGCGACTACGCGCACATGATTTCCGACAACGGCGGAGCGAATCTGGCCTACGCCGCGACGTTTAACGGCGAGCAGGATGTTTATTTCTTGCGAATTCGGCAGGACTGCAATGGTAACGGGAACGACGACGATTGCGACGTCGCGTGCGGGCCGCTAGGCACAAGGTGTGGCGGGATTGTTTGTGGCCTGAGCCCGGATTGCAATTCAAACCGAATTCCTGACTCCTGCGAGCCTAACGAGAACTGCAACGGAAATGGTCAGCGGGACATTTGCGAGATCGGTGCAAATCCTTTGCTGGATTGCAATTCCAACCGTCGCATCGATAAGTGCGAGAGTGCCGCCGATTGCAATACGAATGGTCTCCCGGATGTGTGCGACCTGTTTGCGCACGGCGATTGCAACGGCAACGCCAAGCCCGACGACTGCGACGCCGGCACGACCTCATCTGACCGCAATGGCGACGACGTTCCCGACGAATGCCAGGGCTCCTGCTGCCAGTGCGGTCCTTGCGACGACTTGAGCCATGTCGAATGCTTTATGCGCGGCGGCATTTTCGGTGGGAACGATTTGCTGTGCGGCGAAGAAGGCGCCTGCTACTCGCCGCTGTTCGCGCACGATCTCTGTTCGCAAGCCTTCGAGCTTCCCAGTGCCCCGCAATACACAACCGTTTTTGATAACCGATGTGCAACCTGGGATTTGCCTTATGAAATTCCCTGTCCGGCAAGCACTTCCATCGGCGCAGATCTTTGGTACACCTACAAGGCCCCCTGCACGGGCACGGTCGAGTTCAGCACTTGCGAAACCACGGACTTTGACGCGGTCCTCGCTATCTTTGGCACGAGCTCCACATGTACTTGTCCTACGAGTGGCACATCTCCCATAAGCTGCGAAGACGATAGCTGCGGCTCTCCGGGCGGTCCGCCGGTGATCACTCGGTCGGTCGTTTCAGGGCGGTGCTATACGTTGCGTCTAGGTGGATGGCAGGGGTCGACGGGCACGGGCGATCTCCATGTTTCGTATGTCACGGCGTGCAATCCCACGGATTTGAACGCCAGCGGCCAGACCAACCTTCGAGATTTTGCAATACTTGAAAACTGCTTTGGACCATCCCGCGTCGGATGCACGGCCTCGGATTTCAATCGCGATGGTGTCATTGATATCAACGATTACCGCGCGTTGCATGCCATGTTGGGCCTGTAAAATCACTTCGTTTTTCTCTCAACGCGCATTGCTCGCCGCCGTTCTGCGCTCAACTGGGCCATTCCGCCGTCCGATAGAACTCGGTCGGTGCGGAAGGGTCACTGGCTTGACGTATTGGAACATTCGCACAACGGCGTCCGCACCGCAAGGAGTGTCACGCAATGTCACCAAATTCCAGCAACAACTCCAGGCTCTTTCCGGAGCACCGGGACGACGTTGTGCTCTATGAATCCCGCACAGGGGCCACGTTGTACGATCCGCTGACCGCCGGCTCGCACCGGCTCAATTCGACGGCGCTGGAAATCTGGAAGCAATGCGACGGAAGCCATCGCGCCGCGGATATCGCCGCGAGGCTTGCCGATTTGTTCGAAGTAAGTCTTGCCGAATCACAACAGCACGTCGATCGCATGATCGATGAATTGCAGTCCTTGCAAATGCTCGTGGCCGACGAAGCGGCGCTAAGCTATCTGCCCTTTGAGCCCACTTGAGGAAAACCAAGGCACAACCTGGACGCACACCAAATGTAGAGTGTAGTGTCACAC
>JBKJYI010000463.1:0-3436 GCA_046715855.1 Phycisphaerae bacterium | reverse complement strand
GGTATGTTTGTTTTCTATCGTGAGTCGTGCTCATACTCCTTAGGTCAACTTTTCCTGCTTTATGCCTTGGACTTCGCCGTGGTCTTGGATTTTGCCTTCGCTGGCTTGGCCTTTGGATCATCCTTCTTGTGCGCACCTACTGCTTCGAGGTGCATCTGTTTTTCCTCGATTCCCGTCTCGCCTCGCTGGTTCATCACCGTCAGCACGCGGGCGATATCCTTGCGGATCACCTGGAGCTGATGCGGATTCTCGAGCTTTTCGGTCACCGACTGGGCCCGCACGTCGAACAGGTGACGGCGGAGCCGGTCGAGCTCCACGTGGAGATCGGGCGTCTTGAGTTCCCGGATTTCATCGATCTTCATCGCCATAACTAACCAGCCTCCCCCCTTACAAAGGGGGGATTAAGGGGGGTCGCTCTATAGTCCGTGACGCCGTTTAACAAACTTACAACGGAATGGCATCTTGTGAGCCACGCGCATCAACGCGTCGCGGGCCACTGTTTCCTCAACGCCGGCGACCTCAAAAAGCACGTTGCCAGGCCGCACCGTCGCAACCCAGAACTCCGGGTCGCCCTTGCCCTTGCCCATGCGTGTTTCCAGCGGCTTGGACGACACGGGTTTGTGCGGGAAGATTCGAACGTACACCTTGCCCTCGCGGCGGAGATAGTGAGTCGCGGCCACGCGGCCCGCCTCGATCTGCCGGGCGGTGATCCAGCCCGTGCCCAGGCACTGAATGCCAAACTCGCCGAAGGCCACCGTGTTGCCCTTGTTGGCGACGCCGCGCACCTTGCCGCGCTGGCTCTTTCGCCACTTCACTCTTTTGGGCATCAATGCCATGAGAACAACTCCAAACCATTGACAACACAGTCTTGTTGTCGCTAACCGCTAATACCGGGGTGCCATGGCCAAGCGAAGCGCCGCCATGCCGGCGCCCGCAAACAGCGGGCTTGGGCATGCCACCCAAAAAACTATCCGCGTTTACCACGGCGTCCTTCGCCTCTACGCTGCGGCGGAGCTTCTTCGATCATCGCTTCCTCGCCGTAGCGGCCCTTATACAACCAGACCTTGATGCCGATCGCCCCGTACTTGGTGCGGCAGGTCGCCGTGCCGTAGTCCACGTTCGCCTGAAGCGTATGCAGCGGAATCGAGCCGCGAATCTGCATTTCCCGGCGAGCCATTTCCGCCCCGCCCAACCGGCCAGACATCATCACTTTGACGCCCTTGGCACCGGCTGCCATGGCCGCATCGATGCGTTGCTTCATCACGCGGCGAAAACCCGCACGCTTCTTAAGCTGCTCAGAGACCGACTCGGCGATCAATTTCGCGCTGCCGTCGGGATTCTTGATCTCGACGATGTTCAAGCTCACGTTGCGGTCGATCAGGTTCTCAATGGCTTCCTTCAGCTTGTCGACTTCGGCGCCCTTGGGACCAATCACCAATCCTGGCCTGGCCGTGTGCAACATGACCTTCACTTCGTTGCGCGTCCGCTCGACTTCGACCTTGGCGACGGCAGCATAGGGCGGCTGCTGGTTAAGCTTCTCTTCCACAAACGCACGAATCTTGTGATCTTCGATCAGAAACTCGGCAAAGGCCGCCTTCGGCGCGAACCAGCGCGAACGCCAGTCTTCCGTGATGCCCACTCGAAACCCGATTGGATTTACTTTTTGACCCACACGCTACTCCGCGAGCAGCCCGCCGAATTTCGCGGCGGACAAGTTATTTTTCCCCGACAACCACCACAATGTGGCTCGTTCGCTTGGCAATTGGATGCGCTCGTCCGCGATCCTTGGGCTTCGATCGCTGATGGACCGGACCGGCATCGACCCATGCTTCCTTCACCACCAGCTTTCGCATGTCGGCTTCCTGCTCATCCGCGTTAGTCATCGCCGATTTAAGCACGTTGCGAACGAACACGGCCGCACGATTGTGATTGAAACGCAGCTGCTCCACGGCTTCGCTGCAGTTGCGGCCTCGAATCAAACCGACCACCAATCGCGCCTTGCGCGGGCCGATGCGGGCGAAACGGTGCTTCGCCGACCAGTTTCGCGGATCATTTGCTGCCTGAGCCATTGTCGTACCTGCAACTCAAAAAATGCGGCGAACCGCATGTACCAATCAACCAACGATCAGCCCGTCTTGCCCGGGGCAGCCGCCTTCTTCACGCCGCTGTGGCCGCGAAACGTCCGCGTCGGGCTGAACTCGCCGAGCTTATGCCCCACCATGTCCTCGGTGACATACACCGGGAGGAACTTATTACCGTTATGGACCTCGAAGCGCTGTCCGATGAACTCGGGGACGATCGTGCAACGCCGCGCCCAGGTTCGAATGACCATGTTTGTCCCCGTGCTCTTCAAGTTGGAGATCTTGCGATAGAGCTTTTCGTCAACGAACGGGCCTTTTTTTTGCGATCGAGCCATTCTATCTTGTTCTCTTACTACCTTCTTAGGTTCTACACCCTTGAACTCTTACTCTCGAACCGTAGAGCTATCGTCCCGGCGCCGGCAACTGCCCATACCGTGTGCTTCGGCGTCGTCGCAGAATCCTCGGATTCGAAGGCTTGCGCGGCCCGCGGGTGCGCCCGCCCTTGGCGAGCTTGCCCCACTTGCTGCACGGATGACGTCCACCACCGCTGCGGCCTTCACCGCCACCCAGCGGATGAGCTACCGGGTTCTGAGCGGTTCCGCGAACTGTTGGCCGGATGCCGCGGTGACGCATGCGTCCCGCCTTGCCCCAGCGAATATTTTGATGGTCGGCGTTGCCAAGCTGCCCGATCGTCGCCCGGCATTCGACGCGCACTTCGCGCATTTCGCCGGAAGGCAGCATGATGACCGCCCACTCTTCGTTGCGCGACATCAGGCGAGCCGAACCACCCGCGCTGCGCACCAGCTTGCCGCCCTGCCCGACATTCATCTCAATGTTGTGGACTTCCAAACCGGCGGGGATGTTGCGAAGGGGAAGGGCATTACCGGTCTTTGGTTCGACGCCGGTTCCACTCTCCAGTTTTTCGCCCACCGTCAAACCGACAGGAGCGAGGATGTATCGTTTTTGACCGTCGGCGTATTCGACCAGCGCGATGTGGCAGGAGCGATTCGGATCGTACTCGACCCCCAATACCGTCGCGACCACGCCGTCTTTATTCCGCTTGAAGTCGATCCGGCGATAAATCTTGCGGGCTCCGCCGCCAATGTGCCGCGTGGTGATAAACCCGTGGTGATTGCGTCCGCCCGTCCTGGTGATGCGCTCACAGAGTGCCTTCTCAGGGCGCTTCTGCTTGTCCGTAATTTCCGCGAAGGCGTTGACCGTAGAATTCCTGCGCCCCGCCGAAGTCGGATTATAAATCTTGATGCCCATGGTGCACTCTTCTTCGCAAGCCGCTGACTTCCGTCTGCGCGGCCCGAATCAACTGTTTTAGAACAAATCAATGTGATGGTCTGCGT
>JBKJYI010000462.1:0-3780 GCA_046715855.1 Phycisphaerae bacterium | reverse complement strand
CCTCATCATCCCGCACATGTTTGACAAGCCGGTGATGCTCAACTCCGTGCTCGACGTGATCGAGACGGCCGCGATCGTGCGCGACGCCGAACTCAACGGCGTGGTCGAAATCGGCGGCGGCTCACCGAAGAATTTCTACCTGCAGACGCAGCCCACGCTCCACCAGATTCTGATGGACCCCTCCAAGGGCGGGCACGACTTCTTCCTGCAGCTCACCACCGACGCACCGCATTGGGGCGGCCTCTCGGGTGCAACCCCCGGTGAGGCCCGAAGCTGGGGCAAGGTCAAGGACGCCTACGTCAACAACGTCGTGGTCTATTCCTGCGCGTCAATCAGCTTCCCAATCATCGCCCAGTACGCCCTCATGCGTTCGAAACCGCGCACGCCTCGCCGACTCTTCAACCGCATTGACGAAATGTCCGCCTCGCTCCGGGAGGCCGCCAAAATATCTCGCGCGAGCGCCGTGTCGTCCCCATAGCTGCGACTCGTCCCGGCAGGGGACGAAACGAAAATAGCCCAGCATTTCAATGCTGGGTCCTAGCCGTTAAAACGCCCACGAGTGCCGTAGGCACGACTGAATTGTGTTGGTCGAAAACATTCTCATGGAACAGCTACCCAACAATTTCCTCGGCCTGCCCGCCCAATACAGCGACTACAAGCGCGCGAAGTTCGCCGTGCTGCCCATTCCCTATGATTCGACGACCAGCTTTCAAACCGGCACGCGCGAAGGACCGGCGGCAATCATCCGGGCTTCGCAACAGGTCGAGATGTTCGATGAAGAACTCGAAGGAGAGTTTTACAAGGCCGGCATCGCCACGCTCGATTCCATCATTCCCAACATGACCGGCCCGGCGGCGATGCACGAAGACATTTACCAGGTCGCGCGAAAAGTCGTTCGTGACGGTAAGACCCTCGTTGGCCTTGGCGGCGAGCACAGCATCACGTCGGGTCTGGTGCGGGCCGTGATGGGCAAGCACAAAAAACTTTCGCTTCTTCAGATCGACGCGCATCTCGACCTGCGAAATGAATGGGAAGGCACGCCCTACTCGCACGCCAGCGTCATGCGCCGCTGTCTCGATTTGGGGGCGTCACTCGTTTCAATTGGCATACGGAACGTGTCCGCAGACGAACATCAATTTCTTCGAAGCGCGAAAAATGTCGAACTCGTCACCGCGCGGCAAGCTCATATGGAAGACGACTGGGTGGACCGCGCTTTGAACGCATTAAGCGAGAACGTCTACGTCACCATCGATATCGACGGCTTTGATCCCGCCTACGCCCCCGGCACCGGCACCCCCGAACCCGGGGGACTCGACTGGTATCAGGTTACCGGCCTGCTTCGCCTTGCCGCAGCCGAAAAAAGAATCGTCGGTATGGATGTCGTCGAAGTGATGCCCATCCCAGGCCAGGCCGTCACTGAATTCCTCGCCGCACGACTCATTTATAAGCTCATCGCCTACACACAGCACCGCGCTTAATTGTCTTTACGAGGTAAGTCGCCCACACAAAAAGAATGCGCTTTTTGTACTTTGTTGAAAAACCCTTTTTCTTCGTGTCCTTCGTGCGTTCGTGGTGCAAAGAGCCTTGAATTGCAAAAAACTTCGCGACCGGCGAGCCCGGACTCGGAATCGTCGGTCGCGCTGAGGCGGTCCCCCGCTAGGTCCGCCTCGAGCTTAAGGTCCCCACCTTCTTCGCATCGATTCCCCTATTCTGCGGTCGCGGTCACCGTCACGTCCTGATTTGTCGTCGCTTATGAGCATGATGTCCGCTCAACGCATGTGTCCTGCAACGCACAAAATTCTATGTCCAGCAAAAAGCAAAAGACCAGCAAAAATTCACAAAAATGTTGGGAGGAATAGTCAATCTGGGCAGGACACAATCTCGATGCTCGATAACCGCAAGAGAAAGATGATTGCAATAGGAAGCGATGATCGGTGCGAAATGTCTAATCGATCGCGCCGGTGCCTGAGTCGTCGGACCCCTGACCTTCTTCCAACTCCAAAACCGAGTTCCACCAGCGCTGTGCCCAGCGTGGATCGAATTCACCCACGCCCACGAGGAGCGTTGGAATGCGCGGATTTCGCTCCGGATTAAGGAAGCCCAGAACCAGCGCGGTTTCGGTTTCCCGGATGAGCTTCCGCCTCCAGCGGTCCAGCGACAAGATGGCACGGCGGCGCAAAAACATTATCGCTCGCCTTCCACATTTCGAGTGGTGTCTTCCTCCATCTCTGCCCGCTCGGGACGGTGATGCAAATTCGACCAGTAAGCGGCAACCCCCGCAGCGACGCCAACCGAGACAAATTGAATCGGCAAGACCCGAAGATAGTTACTGGGCGGCAGGCTCACGGGCAGATTCGGTGAATCTCCTTGCAAGGAGGCCCAAAGGTAACTGCCCAACACCATGACCAGTACCGTCACGACATACCACGTGATGCCATGCACTGGCACTACGCGATACGCAAAATAACACCCCAGCCAGATCGACGCACCCACGACGAATAAAACCTGCGTGTGCCGAATCTCCCGGCTGTGCATTCCGGCTCCAAGAATATTGAATGCCAGCAAACCAATGCCCATCGCAATGGCCGCAAAGGCCGGCGCCGGCAACCCCTTCCCATCTCGAGCCGTCGTGATCGCAGGCGTCGCCGCCTGGGGTAGGCACCACCTCGCGATGCCCGCCGAAATCACAAAGGAGAGCAGCATCACACCCATCCATGCCATGGCTTCGAAACTCATTTGCACCGCCAGCAGCGTCGTGCCCATTTCCGATGTCCGCGCCGTGATCAACAAAGATTCCGCCGTCCCGCCGCGCAGCGAAACCACCGCCAGACCCAAAGCCGCAGCAAAAGGTCCCGCATACGGAAGTGCTCGACCCACAAGAAGGGTTGCGATCGCCGACGTGACCACCGCCAAGCCGGCCGCTTGAATCCACATGCTCGCCGCGCTGCGGCGAAGAATGAGGCTCACCGCGCCGTACGGGTCTGCCGGAGCCATTGCCATCCAGCCCAACGTAAGAAAGATCCCCGCAGCGGCCGCCCAACTCGCCCACAAGGCCAGCCTGTCGAGAAAAGTGAGATGGCGGATGGCATCGTACTGCCGTTCGAGAACGTCAACGATAACTCCAGCAGGCGAGCCGGCGAACGGGTTTTTCGCAGTCAAGACAATAACCCCCCGACTTCGTGCCGACGAAGAAGCTGCTGGATGGCGGTCCGCGATTCCGCCTCCATCGCGCAAAGCGGGAGACGAAACTCCTCTTGAAGCAGCCCGCACAACGCCATCGCCGTTTTGATGGGCACCGGGTTCGGGCCATGACGGGCGAAGTTGTGAGCCAAATCGTGCACCTTTCGATGATAGGGCCGGCCATTTTGCAAATCATTCGACTCTGCGGCCGTCACCAGGGATTTCATGAGCTGCGGCAGCAGGTTGGACAGCACGCTGATGACCCCGACCGCCCCGAGGCTCATCATCGGCAAGGTCAGCGCATCGTCCCCGCACAGGACAGTGATATCACTACGGCTCAGCAAGTCCGTCACGTGCTCGGTTGAGTTGGACGCGTCCTTCAGCGCAACAATGTTCGGAAATTCTTTCCGCAAGCGCACGACCGTATCGTTGCTCAAATGTACGCCGGTGCGGGCCGGGACATTGTAGAGCACGATGGGAATCGCACTCTCTTTGGCAACCGCCGCGAAATGCTGAAATAAACCCGCCTGGGAAGGGCGGTTGTAGTACGGCGTCACAATCAGCGCGGCGTCCGCGCCCAATACCCCCGCACGCCGAGTC
>JBKJYI010000461.1:0-4710 GCA_046715855.1 Phycisphaerae bacterium | reverse complement strand
GGTCTCGTGAGGATGCCAATTAGTCAAGTCCGAATTGCCCTGGTGCTTCGTACCGCAGAACGACTTGGTGATAGGTGATTTTGGTTGTCTACAGGCTAGCGACCTGAGATCCCGAAGACACCTCGCGATCGTCGGTGGGTTGGAGGCCTTTGCAGCCAGCTTGGCATTCGCTCTTTGAGGTTTTGGCATACCCCCAAGTGCACTCGTTTGGGCGTCTACGGTAACGGCGATGTCGCAAGCAGGAACCGATGCCAAGAATCTTACCTGATATCGCAAAGGTCTCCTTGTCACGAGCCTTTCTGATCAGGCCATGAGCCGCGTTGCCATGGCGTGCATGCTGACCAGCCGAACAGCAACTTCCCACTATACTTCCTCCTCGACACCTCATTACCGGCATAGTTGGAACCTACCCCGTGTTCGTCAAATAGTTCCCGTCTGCTACCATGCCTACGGAACGCTTCCCGCGATCCGCATCAAATCTAGAGTTCTTATCGCGGGAAGAAGCCATCGAGGATGGTCAGCGAGAACTACCAGGAATCAAAAAAACTCTCCTTCCTGAGGGTCGAAAATCAGCCCTTCGTATTTGTTCCTCAGCGATATCGTCGTTTCGCGCTGGACCATCTCATCGAAGCCGTTGCGCGACATGTAGGTCGAGACCGTCGCTGTGGCGACAATCGAGCGCTGCGGCGAAAATGAGCGCCACATCTCTTTCTCATCATCTTCAAGACCTTCATGGTAGTAGATCCAAACGCCTCGCGTCGAAACGCCGTCGGCAAAGTATCGATACCATCGAGTCGCAATCGTCGTGAATTGCTGCGCTCGCTTGGTGTCCTCCTCCCGGTACTCGAACCCTTTTGTTAATAGATACTCGTGCAGATCGGCGGGCTTATCGAAAAAACCCATCAATAAATCGATGGCCATAGCGTACATGAGTTACTTCGATTCAAGAGCCTTCAACTGATTTGAGTGCAAGGACTCGCAACGATCGCTTCATCAGAGGCCATTCTCTTCATTTTCGCGCAGCTCTTGTTGCATCCTTCGAAGAAACTCAGCCATGTTGCTTGCCTGCTGCTCCCGCGAAGTCGGAAAGGACTCACCGTAGGGGATGGGCGATCCGATGACATGTACGCGGCTCGCATCGTACTCCAGAACGACTCGTCCGTTTTCCTCGGAGTACCACTCAATGTAAGGGTAACGCACGTAGTCGTGCGGAGGCAGACCTGCCGTGATATCACCAACTTTTCCTGTCTGAACGCTGCAGAAACCCGTAAGGTACCTGCGTGCTTCATCCCCATGCAGAATAGCATCAGGAGCGCCAAGCAGCTCGAGCTTCGTTCCGCGTATGTCGCGGTGGAAGTCTCCTTTCAGGTTCAGCCCAACGGGCTCGTTCATGCCTGCGAATCGTAGCGTGCCGGTTACACCGCCAAGTCGAGTGTTATCGAGAATGCCGCTAATCAGGTAATCGGAAGGTCGCCATGCCATCATCTAGCCAGCAGAAAGGTACTATTGATTCTTGAACTGACTTGAGTGCAAGGCGTCATTATCAGCGTGATTGGATACGGTATTGAAATTGAGCACCGGCGATGAAGAAGTGCGCCTCGGAGAACTCCGAGGCGTAGATGGGAAAAGGTTGAAGAGTAGCGCTACTTGTTCGTTTCGAACAACCCACGGCCGGTTTTCTTGAAGCGGCTCTCGCCTTTCTTCAAATCGATTTCCCGGATGATGGCGGAGTACAGGGTTGCCCAGGGCGTCTTGCCTCCGGTTTTCCAATAGCCCTTATCCAGCATCAGCGCCGCCATCGCCTTGCACGTAAGCGGCGCTCCTGTCTCTTTGAGCACCTTGGCGGCCGCGTCGAGGCCGGAGAGGCCTTTTTCCTTTGCGGGACCCGGTTTGCTCGCGGTTTTAGCTGCCTTGGCGGGTTTAGCGGCCTTAGGTGCCTTTGCCTTGGGTGCTTTGGCTTTGGGTCCCTTCTTTGCCTTTGGTTTGGTTGCCGTGGTCATCGGTTCCTCTCCTGAAAAAACTCACACCGAACCCAGGCGCGCGCCCGGCTATCCGGCGATCAATCTTTATGGGTGCGCCTTAGATAGACGCCGTGGTCGTACAGGTTCCATGCCCATTGCTCGCCCCACTCTTCCGGCCGCTCGATGATGCGCGACGGTTGACGGTCGCTCACCGTAAAGATGGCGACCGACGTCGGACTCCACTGCGAGGCGTACCAATCGCGGTATTCGATCGGGTGCTTGAGAATCTCGGCATCGTCGCCGATCTGATCTTCGTGGTAGACGATGCGGGCAACCTGCGGATCAAAGACCAGGGCGGCGTAACGGTCTCGGATGGCAGCGGCGATCTCGCGCTGTTTGGCTATGTCAAACCAATTGCGGCCCATGGGCGTCGACACGGTTGCCGTTGCAACGATCGGTGTTTCAGGCGCAATGCTTTGCCAAAGGCGTTGGTCGTCCCCATCGACTCCGTCGTAGTAGGTAACCCAAACGCCACGTGCTGATTTTTTCTCGACGAAGAGCAAGCAAGTCGACGCGAGGATCCAGCCGGGAAATTCCTGTGTCGATTCTAATCGAAAGCCTTGCTCCAAGAGGTAAGGCTCGAGGCCCTCGGGCTTCTGTTTGAATCCAATCAACAGGTCAATTCCCATGGCTACCAAGTAACCCTCGTCGTTCTTAATGGTTGCACTGCGTTGCCGCTCACATGGCGCGTCGATTGCATGGTTTTGGTTTCCACGCCCGACGATGGCTCGATTCAAGAGAAAGATCAAGTCAATTCTCGAAACATTTTCGACGCGTCTGGAGTGTCATTGTGTGGCACTTGCATTCATGCAGACGGGGCGCATTCTCTACCTGGCTCGGCAATCAGCCGGCGAAGCCCAAGTGTTTCCGCTTGTTCTTCGATCCCATCGCCTTGCATCAAGAATCCATCCAGTCCGCACACCGGGCAGTCCTCGCGACGGCTGCTTTGTGCGGGAATCGTCCTTGCGGTGAACTGGTCGATGTGCAAATAATCCCACGGAGCGAACGGAGCGCCGTTTACCAACCCCAAGAGTTGGCTTACGCCAAGTTGTGCCACAAGAGCGTTCAGGTTGGCCACGCTCGGCGTAGCCGTTGCCTCCGCGCCTTGCACGTAGCCTGCTGCCGCTTGCTCGGCCCTATCCGAGTCATCCATCTGATCCAGCGCCGCCTGCGCCGGATCGAATCCCCCACAGCAGACCAGGCAGGCATTCTCGCCGGGCAGCACCAGGCGCACCTGCCCTCCGGCCTCAACCTTTTCCTTGTCGATCTTCACGTCGCAACCGGTTTCAATCAGGGGAATGGCGTATCGAACCGCGAATTCGTTGGCCACTTTCCGGCCGCCGTCGTCGTGGCCACAGAAGAAGAGCACCGTCGCCCTCTTCATTTGCTTTTGGACGGCCTCCTCTTCAAACGCGCAAGGGAAAGCGTAAACGGGTATGTCCGGCGACTTCCTACCGGCGTATTGCACGGCCGCCGCAACCTTGGGGATTCCGATACGATCGATGGTCGTGTAGGGCAAACGTGGCAAATTGGAGGCCTCGACCAAGTCGGGATCGGCGATCGCCACGAATCCTCTACGCCCGGCACCGATGCTGACCAAGGTTTGAAAGACGTGGGCCCCGTTGCCCCCGACGCCAAGGATTCCGATCCGCTGAAGTTCCAGTCCAGATTGGTTCCAGCCCGGGATCCGTCGCTGTCGATCGAAGGTCTCCTCAATCACTGGCTCGTTATCGATTCCGATGCGGAAGATTTCGCTGGGTCGACCGAGTATTTCGAAGCGATCCAGTTGCCGAAACTGCCCCCGGACTCGATCGTAGGCCACGCCGTCAAACGATTCGAAGCGGTTGTTGCCCACGATCAATACCAGCGTGGTGCTTGGAGGTAGACTCCGACGGATGTATTCCCCATTGGGGTAAGCATGGGTTTCGTCGATCCCGCTAAAATGCGGAGTGCCCCGTCCCGGGTGGGTATGGAACTCAAAGATGGTAGCCCCGGTTTGGTTGGCCCGGAAGTACACATATCCTTGGAACTCCTGCGTCGGGCAGACGCTTCCGGCGGACTGCATGCACAAGTCCTGCTTGTCCGGCAGGATCAGTTCATCGATCAGATACAATGTCCCCGCCGCCGTCCTGGCGGATCTGCCCATGCCGAAGGCCATCTGCTCGTTGCGGCGATCTTGCCGCATATGTTCTTGTAAGACTTTTCCCACCACGCGGTTGGTGCGAACGATTGTTTCACGTCCCAGACTTGAGAGGTTGTCTTGTTGCATTCTTTTCATGTTTGCCTTTCCTATTCCGTGGCCGGGTCGGTCATGTTGGCCCGGACCATCTCCACAAAGTTGATCAGCGTGTCGCGGTGCGGATCCCATTGAATCCATCGATAACACCACCACGCCCAAGGCCCGAACCCCAAAGTCGCATAGCTCGGACTTTGGTACTCGTGAACGTCGGAGAGCTTTCTGCCGTGAAATCTCAACGAAGGCGAAACGTAGACATGGGATGATCCGATGCCCGGCGGACTGATCGGATAATCCCGCGGAAGTTCCAGCAAGAGATTGGTTTCGAATTGATCGAATCCCGGCGGCAGGAACACTCCTTCGACGATGACGAAATTGAAATCGTCGTCGATCCAAAGATGGAAAGCCCTCGACAAGTTTTCGAGGTGGCGGCGCAGCGTCGATGTATCACGA
>JBKJYI010000460.1:0-6201 GCA_046715855.1 Phycisphaerae bacterium | reverse complement strand
GCTGCGTGCCCTGGGATCGCACTGATCCCAATCCTTCAAATTGGGTACCCGCACATTGCACGAACACGAGCGTATGTTCGGACACAACCTGCGACGGCAGCACCGTTCCGCTTGACTGCGAAGACGGGCTCCTTTGTACGGTGGATGCGTGCGACGATACCAATAGTCCAACTTGTTGTTCGTCGGCCCCGCTCTGCCCTGATCCCGAGCGACCATGCTGTGCGGATGGCGCTTCCTGCGACGATGGAGATCCTTGCACGACGGATACTTGCGGAGTGGATGGATGCTGCGGGCACACGCCGTTGTGCCTGACAGCCGCCGACTGCGACGACGCGGATTCCTGCACGACTGATGCGTGCGAGCCGTCCGGCTGTTGCTCGCATACGCCGCTGTGCGTGACAGCCGCCGACTGCGACGATGGTGACCTCTGTACCACCGACGTGTGCGGTTCCAATGGATGTTGTGCGTACACGCCTGTGTGTATTTGTGGCGACGGGGACATCGACCCTGGCGAGTTTTGCGATGGGGCTGCGCAAGCACCCGGCGTAGCCTGCAACTCCGCATGTCGCGCGAGCTGTACTTGCTGTGGCGATAATACCGTGAATAACGGCGAGCAGTGCGACGACGGAAATAATATCAACAACGACGGCTGCACCAATACGTGCACCACGGCTCGCTGCGGCGACGGGATCGTTCAGGCCGGCGAGCAATGCGATGACGGAAACGCAGTCAATAACGACGGCTGTTCCAACGCGTGTGCCTTGCCGAACTGCGGCGACGGCATCCTACAGCCCGGCGAACAGTGCGACGACGGAAACAACGTCGGCGGCGACGGATGCTCGCCAACCTGCAACAATGAAATTTGCGGCAATAATGTGCTTGATCCCAACGAAGTGTGCGACGGCACGGCGAATGCCAACTGCGAGAGCGGAATCTGCCTGTCCGACTGCACCTGCGAAAATGTCTCCGGACTCTGTGGCAACGGCGTCCTCGATGACGGCGAGGAATGCGACGGACCGGCCAATGCCGCCTGCAACGGTGGATTCTGCCGGCCCGATTGCACCTGCGGAAACGGCGAAATCCCAACGGTTTCCGAGTGGGGTATGGCCATCCTGGCCCTGTTGCTTTTGACCGCGGCCAAACTCCGTTTCACCGAACGCCGCACCGCCTAAGAGGCGGGCCGTAAACAGGGCCGCGACCGTCAAGACCGGACCGCAAGGAAACAAAATAAGTGAGACAGCCGCACGGGTAACTCCGTGCGGCTTTTTTATGAGCTTGCTCGCGCGCAATGTCCTGGTAAACGTCGTTTATTACAGCATCACGCTGATCGGCGGTCCGCTCGTGATTTTGTACATCGAGCAGCTCGCGGGCATTCCACGCTTTCCATTCGCGGTGCTAACATGGATTGCCGTCGCGTTGGCCGTTGCGGGCGTTCTTGTGCAAGCATCGGCGATCGTACATCTTCATCGCGTCGGCCGCGGCACGCCCTCGCCGGTGGCCGCGACCACCAATCTTGTCACAACCGGTCCATATGCGTTGGTGCGGAATCCGCTGAACATCGGCGAGGTGCTGGTGTTTCTGGCTCTTGCCGCCTGGTTTGGTTCACCCGGGCTGCTGGCCTACGCCATCGCCGCATGGGTCGCCTTTCACGTCTTCATTCTCCGCCGCGAAGAACCCCGCCACGTTCATCACTTTGGCGACGCGTTCGCTCGCTATCGCGCACGTGTCGGACGCTGGCTGCCAAACAGAAGGAAAAACGTGTCAGGACGATTTGTGTTCCGATGAGCTATTGCGAGTTCGTTCCACGAATCATCCCGATAATCGATGTTTTGATGTTCCGTTTCATACAGCGCGAATGATCAGCGTGTCGTTCTGGCCGCCGAAGCCGAAGGAGTTGGACAGGCAGGCGCGGACGGGCATTTTGCGCGACTTGTTGGGAACATAGTCGAGGTCGCAGTTAGGATCGGGGTTGGCGTAGTTGATCGTCGGCGGAACCACGCCGTCGCGGATGGCCAGGACGCAGGTGATCAGCTCGACCGCGCCGGCGGCGGCGATGAGGTGGCCAACCATGCTCTTAATGCTGCTGATGGACACCGACTTGGCCCGGTCGCCGAAGACTCCGCGAATGGCCAGGGACTCGATCTTGTCGTTTTCCTCGGTCCCCGTGCCATGAGCCGAAATGTAATCGATGTCCGCTGCCGACATTCCAGCGCTCTTGAGTGCGCGATGCATGGACGCGATCGCGCCGCGCCCCGACTCATGAATATCGGTGATTCGGAAAGCGTCGGCCGTCGAGCCGTAGCCCATGATCTCGGCCAGGATCGGCGCGCGGCGCGACTTGGCGTGTTCGAGCTCTTCGAGGATCAACACGCCGGAGCCCTCGCCGAGGACGAAGCCGTCGCGGGTGCGGTCGAAAGGGCGGCTGGCGGTCAGGCACGAATCGTTTCGAGTCGAGAGGGCCGTCAGGCGGTTGAAGCCGGTAACGCCCAGCGGATGAATCATGCTATGCGTGCCGCCGGAGATCATGACGTCGGCGTCGCCGTATTGAATGATGCGGGTGGCCTCGCCGATTGCCTGGGTGCTGGCGGCACAGGCGGTCAGCGTATTGATGTTCGGGCCTTCGGCGCGGAACTGGACGGCAATGTGTCCGCCGGCGAGGTTGGGATCCTGCTCTAGTTCGTTGATCGGATCGAGAACCGCCAAGGCCCGCTTACCCCATGCAATGGTGTCGAGTCGTTGAACTTTTCCATCTGGGCCAAGACAACCCGCGAGGGCGGCGTCGGCAAACGCAAAAAAGTTGAGCGGGCCTTCGCCGCCGCCGAGGTAGACGCCGATGCGCGATCGGTCGGCTGGCGATGCGGAGTCGAGCCGTGCGTGCTTCCAAGCCTGGGCGCAGGCGGCTAGTGCGAAATGCGTATTCCGGCTGGCGGACTCATGGCGCTTTGCGTCTGTGCCAAGAAAGGAGGCCAGATCGAAGTTTGCGACCTGGGCCGAAAACGAAGTCGGAAAGGTCGATGCGTCGAAAAGAGTCGTCGGTGCCACTCCACACCGGCCGTCGAGCATCGCGTTCCAGCCTGTCTCGATATCAATTCCAAGGGGTGTCACCCAGCCGATACCTGTGATAACCACGCGGCGTTCGCTCATCACGCACCCTCCCATTTCCGAATAACGAGGGCGGCCGCCTGACCCCCGCCCAGCGCGTAGGCGATGCTCAGAGCCTGTTTGGCACGCGAATCCTTCGGGTCGTGGTGGGCGAAGTTGAATTGTGACGCGGGTGCCGGATTCGCTGCGTTGATGGAAGGCGGAACGGTGTTGCGCGACAGCGCCATCACCATCGCCGAAAAGTCCATGGCCCCGGAACCGGCGCCGTTGATGCCCAGGGAGCCTCGTGTCGTAAAGGCCGGAATGCGGGCGAGACGATCGCTGAAAACGGTGTTCCACGCCGTGATTTCGGCGGCATCAAAGCTCGGCGCACCGCTGCCAAACGGTACCGCAAGATCGATCGCGTCGGCCGAAGTTTGTGCGTCTGCGATTGCTTTTCGCATGGCCATGGCAAGCGGACGACCGTCGGGGGCAGGCTCGCTCCAACTGTGCGAGTTGCTGGCCGCACCGAACCCGACGAGTTCGGCATAGATGCGCGCATCGCGCTTCTGAGCGTGATCCAGCGACTCAAGAATAACCAGTCCGCCGCCTTCCGACGGGACCATTCCCGCGCCGTTTTTGGCGAACGGTCGCACAGCCGTTTCAGGCCGTTCGTTGTCAGCGGTGTTCACCAGGCCGCAGAGAAACCGCCGCGTGGTAGCCATCGGGTTGATCTTACTTTCCGCTCCACCGCAGATGCACACATCGGCGTCGCCGCGAGCGACCGTGCGAAATGCTTCGCCGATGGCGAGGTGGCTCGAAGCTTCGCCGCAGGTGATGGTGTTGGAAGGCGCTTGCGCGTCGTGAACGATGGTAACGTGGCAAGCGAGCATGTTCGGGAGAAACTTAAGGAGCCACAGCGGCGTCAAGTTGCTCATGCCTTCCGAGCCCCACTTCTTGATGTCGAAGCGGCCCTGAGCGTCGGCGGCCGTGCTTAGCGCGCCGGCGAGCTCGTCGAGGTCGGCACAGATGAGGCCGGCGCCGATGTTGGCCCCGAAGCGAGTGAGGTCGATATTCGGCGGGCCGGGATGTTCGCCGCGATCGATGATGCACTTGGTGACCAGCTTTGCGTCCACGACGGCGTGATAGGCGCAGACCACGGCGATGGTAATATCCCGTGCCATGACCTTGGCACTCTTGCGGTAGCCCTTGGGAATGTAGTCGCCAAGCTGGAAGGTGGGGAGCTCGCCGGCGATCTGGATCGGCAGGCCGCCAGGATCGAACGCGGCGATGCGCCGAATTCCACACTGGCCCTGAAGGAGGCCTTCCCAATAAGCATCAATACCGATGCCGATCGGCGTCGCCACGCCCAGTCCGGTGATCACCACTCGTCGCTTCATACTCATTATTCGCGAGTCTTCCTTCGCCTTCTGCGTGGCGAGCCATTTCCATTCATGGGTTCGATTCGCACAAGGTGGATGGGATCCAGCAAAACGATGCGCTCAGCCAACTTTTTGGCGGAACCGCCGATCGTCAGGGCCAGCGCGGTCTTCGACACCATGAGTAGTTCGGGGTGGCGTAGCTCAAAAGTGGAACCATCGGAAAAACAAAGGCGAAGGGGAAATGGTCCCTTTTTGAGTTGTTCCTGAATGTCCACAGGCATCATATCAGTGTGTCCCTTGATTCCCCGCAAAAGCCGGCCAGCAGATTCATAAACTGGTCGGTGAAGACGAAGTTGTGGTCGGGCAGGCCGAGCGATTTCTCCGCCTGATTGACGTGCGAAAAGATTAAATCCACCTTCCCCATCGGCTCACCGTTTTTGAGAACCACCCCCGAGGTCATCGCGGCCCGCTCGTCGATCGACTCAATCGTCGCTTCATAGCGAAGCTGGTCCCCGGGCACGGCCAGACCGCTGAATTCCGCACGGCGAATCTTAGCAAGAATCACGTTTTCCGCGAACGCCCGCGCCTCACCGACCAGAATTCCCGCTGTCTGGGCCATGCCCTCAATAATGAGAGTCGCCGGCATAACGGGAAAGCCGGGAACGTGGTCGTGGAGGTGCTCCTCGGCCAGCGTGACGTTCTTGACGGCCACCGCCCGCCTGCCGGACTCAAACTCTACGAACGTGTCGATCCAGATCCAGCGCATGGGTCTTAATTCTGAGTCTTGCGACTGCGTTCCATCCGAGCGAGGCGAGACTGGATTTCGGAGACGATACTGGTGAGTTCCGCTAGTGCGCCGGCTTCCACGAAGGGTTCGAGCTCAACAAGGACCAATCCCATATCGGATTTGCAGCTTTGCAAAAGCATCAAGATATCATTTTCATACAAAGCAGCCCGTTGCATGAATCCCTGTCGGTAGAGCGATGGAAGCGCGTAGAGCTTCAGTAAGAGGAGCCCTTCGACCGTCGCACAGGTCACCTCAACATTCTGGAACTTGTGGATCGACGCATATTTCTTGCTCACCAATTTGAATAGGGGGTCGGTGGTGAGGAGCACGTCGACCGGAACGGAGCGAAACCGCGTCCGCACTACGGGGTCATCGTCCTGAATGATGGCAAGCTCCGGGATGGATTTCATTGCCTTGGGCGACAGCAAGACATCAATGTCCTGAGTATTACGTCCCTCGACATAGCGAAGTAACGCCACGCCTCCGACGAGAACATAAGAAATCGAGCGGTCTGAAAGAGTCTTGAAAAAATCTTGGACGTCTTGGGACAGGAGCGAGACACTCTGTTGAATCATGGGGGCTCGATTAGACACCCAGGCGTCACAGCCAACAACTTGTGCGGCCGACAGAACATCAGCGATCTTTGACAAAGGATGCTGGTCGGACAAAAGGACCACTAGGCCGCGGCTTTCAATTTGTTCTCGACATAATTGATGATCGTGTTCACCGTGAAAAGGTCGGGCATTTTGGAAACCAGCGGGGCGGCCTCGAACGTGGAAAAGTCCGCGTGGGGCATGGCCGCCTTCAGTCGATTAAGTCCGGTGGTCGTCATTCGATCGCCCTCAACGAAGTCGGGATTATTCAGCAGATCATCGGGGAAGAGCTCGCCCTTCGGAATTTTGATTGCGAATGCTTTTTCCAGGCGAAATACGATATCGAGAAAATCGATGC
>JBKJYI010000459.1:0-4635 GCA_046715855.1 Phycisphaerae bacterium | reverse complement strand
CCTTGCGGGTCTGCCTGGAAGTCGTCCCCGCCGAGCTTAGCAAGGTCGGTGGCGACATCGGCGATACGAAAAACTGGGGTGCTGAAATGGATTGGCATGGCCGAGCTCGAGCGAAAAACCCTGACCCCATGCCGCCGCGCACCGACCTGGTTAGCGGCTCTTCGAGCTGTGACTGACGATGGTTCTCATGCAAGTTTTGGTCACTGACAAGCCGAACAAATGACCTCCCCGTAGTCGTTGACCTTCCACCCGACGGACTCATAGAGTCGCGCGCAAAGGCCCAGGGCCTCGGCCTTGTCGTTGGTCGGGTCGGAGTCGGCCGCCTGATAAGCCCCGCATTTTGCACAAGTCAGATCGGCCAGGATTCGCCACCACCCAGGAGCAATCTGGTCCCAACCAAGGTTCTGAAGATCGTCGCTGGAAATCTGTCGCAAGAGCATCCCCCCTCGGCCCGCGCCAAAGCCACTACACGCAGATATTCTATGAATGTTGCTCGGCGTCCGTGAGAATGAACTTGATTTCCGCCTCCGCGGCCAATTCCCCGCCGACTCTGGCGCGTCCGCGAATATGCCCCGTGGAAGCTCGCACTTTGATCGCTTCCGCTTCCAGGACCAACTGGTCGCCGGGCCGGACCGATCGGCGAAACTTCACCTTGTCCAGGCTGAGCAAAACCGCAACCTTGCCTTTATGCTGCAATTCCTGGCTGAGGAGCACGCCTCCCAACTGGGCCAGCGCTTCAATGATCAGAACGCCCGGCATGATGGGCTCGCCCGGATAATGACCTTGAAAGAACGCCTCGTTGATGGTGACGTTTTTAAGACCCACCGCTCGCGTGGTTCCCTCAATCTCAAGTATGCGATCCACCATGAGAAAGGGATAACGATGCGGAAGGATTCGCTGTATTTTATGAATGTCGATCGGAGAGGGTTTCTCGGCATAGCTGGCCAGTTGACGCCGCGCCGCCTGCTCGCGCAGCGCGCGGACCAGTGCGTGATTGAGCGAGTGGCCGCTCTTGCGGGCGAATACGCGGCCCACCAGCGGCTTGCCCAGCAGCGAAAGATCACCGAGCAAGTCGAGCACTTTGTGCCGCACGCACTCATCGGGAAATCGCAGAGTGTTATCGATCGGTCCGTTTTCACCAAAAACGAGAATGTCGTGGTAATTGAGGTGTGAGCCCAGCCCGCCCGCCCGAAGCTCGGCCGCCTCACGCTCCAGCACGAACGTCCGCGCCGGCGCGACATTTTCCTCGAAATTCTCCGCCGTCATCACTCCGCGAAAAACCTGCCGCCCGATCGGACTTGTGGGACCGTAATCGAGCTCATAGGTAATTTCCAAGTTGTCGCAATTCGGATCGAGCGGCGGGAGTGCAATCAACTCGCTGTCACCCTCCGTCACCCGCGCGACCTCAGAAATCAAATGCGAAGTCTGGTATGCATCCTGCTCGCTTCGCCCGGCCCCTCGAAGCTTCTCGAAAAATGCCAGGCTGCTCCCGTCCATGGCCGGAAGCTCGTTGGCGTTCAATTCGATTTGCAGATTATCGAGGCGAAGGGCCGAGCAAGCGCTCAGACAATGCTCCACTGTCTCGATGGCCACTGTCCCGTTGCGTAGCGATGTCCTTCGAGCACGTTTGGAAACGTTTTCGACTAGCGCTTCGATGCGAATCGGCGGTGATTGGTCGGTGCGGACAAAGCAAATCCCGGTGTTCGGCGGACCGGGGCGAACCTTCATCGAGACGGGCTCGCCGGTAAAGAGACCCCGTCCTTCTATCTCTACGTCATGCGTTATGGTGTGCTGACGCTTCAAGTCGTTCCACCCGCTCTACGAGTTCCTTGACCTTGTCGAAGTAGGCGGGGAGGCGGCGAACCGCAGCCCGCTCCCGGAAATCCTCTTTTAAATCCTGCGCAGGGAACCCGCTGGCCTTCAGCCCGTCGGGCAAGTCCTTGGTGACCACCGACATTCCGGCCAGTTGCACTTGGCTGCCGATGCTAAGGTTATCGTAAAACGTAACCCGCGCGCCCATCACGCAATAGTCGCCCGTACGAACGCTCCCCGACAATCCCGTATAGCCCGCCAGAATATTGTGCTGACCGAGGCGGCAATTATGCGCCACCTGAACGTGGTTATCAATTTTCGTGCCCCGTCCGATGATCGTATTTCCGAACTTGGAACGGTCCACGCAGCTGCATGACCCAATCTCGACATCGTCTTCGATGATAACTCCGCCAATATGCGGGATTTTCACATGCCGGTTCCCGTCAAAATAAAAGCCGAAGCCGTCCCCGCCGATGACCGTGCAGGAGTGGATGATCACCCGCGAGCCCAGCGTGCAACCGTCGCGAATCACCGTATTAGGCCAAATTTCACAGTCGTCGCCCAGCACGGTCGCGCGCCCGATGAAAACCCCCGCATGCAGGATGCATCGCGCTCCGATTCTCGCTTCCGCATCGATCACTACATGCGGGCCGATTGAGGGGCACTCGCCGATCTTCGACGAAGCATGAACGATCGCACTAGGGTGGATTCCTCGGTCAGGCTTCGACACTGGCCTGGCAAAAGCGCCAAGCAAAGCAGTTACGGACGATTCAATGTTTTCGCACAAGATGGCCGGCATGGGAGTCGCGGGAAAATCTTTCGGAACCAGTACGACTCCGGCCCGGCTGGATTGCACCGCCTCGGCGAAACTTTCGCGTGAAACCCAAGCTGCTTCATTGTCCGATGCCTCGCGAATGTCGGCCACGCCTGCGATCTGTGCGGACCCGTCGCCTCGAAGCTTCCCGCCCACCATTTCCGCCAGCTTTGATACAGTATGCGTCGCCATTTCTACGTTGTGCCATTGTTCTGCGAGCAGTGATTCTATGCTAGACCTGCGGCTGTTTGCCACTGCTCCGCCAGCAATCGTCTCTAAGCTTGAGCTGCAACTGTGTGCCATTGTTCTGTGAGCAGTGCTCCTGGCGTGCTTATTTCCAACTGCTCGCTCTCCGCTACGGCCTTTTCGTTTCCGTTGGCTTTGCAGGCGTCTTGCCGGGTGCCGTCACGGGACCCTTGGGCTTATCCGTCGCCGCTGCCGCCTTCGGTCGTTCGGCACTCGGTGGCGCGGCCCCGAGCCCCGTGCCCGAACCAGGTTTATACCGTTGATGGAGTCTTGCCAGAACCGCATCGGTCATGTCGACTTCCGGCCTCCAATAGAGCACCTTGTGGAGAAGGATCGTCTGGCGAGCTTGGTTCGGGGTGTCGGGCGGTTCAGCCGGTACATTGTCGGCGGCGAGCACTACTTGAATTCCCTGCTCTTCGGCCAGTTCCTTCACCACCACGTGAATATCGTCAAAAATGCTCCGCAGTGCCTCGGCCAATCCCTTCTCAACCTTTTGCCCCTCCGACTCCACAAACCATTGGAGTTCGGCCTCCATCATGGCGATCTCTTTGCGCCGCTGGAGAAACTCCTCGGTCCCCGGCTTGAGTTCCTCCTGAAGCGCTGCCTTCGCCCGCTCGATTTTCTCTTTCATCGCTTCGCGTTGTTGCCCCAAGCTCTTCCGCAGGGCATCAAATTGCGACTCCAGATCCTTGGTCTTGGCGTATTTCTCCGACACCGTCGCAACGTTCACCACCGCAACTTTCGTATCGGCCCAAGCAGGGACGGTCGCACAACCAGCGGCCAGAATCACAAATTGCCATCGTCTTAGGAATTGCATCATTAATTTCCTTATGCTTCCACTACGACCTCGACTGCGTTGGCCCGCGCGGACCAGCGAGCATCTTACAACGTCGCGGTCAATGCATCTATTCGCGTCGAAATAATGTGATTTTTCGATATCCACTCGGTTCTTGACGGTTCTCTCTGCTGTCATGAACATTCGGAAAGGTTTGCGCGCTTGTGTTGGACACCGGATAGAAACAATGAAAACATGGATGTGGTTCGTTTTGATCGCCGTCATCTCGTGGGGCGCGTACGTGCCCATGGTTCATAAGGGTGCCCAGGCTTTCGGCGGCGGCAAGGGTTCATTCCGCGCTTTTCTCTTCGTCGGACTGGCCTATTTCCTGATGGCTGGAGCGATCCTCTTATACCTCTCCATCAGTAAAGTGGAACCGCTGGTGATGACATCGAAGGGCATGAGCACTTCCACGATCGCGGGCATACTGGGGGCCGCCGGTGCATTGGGAGTCATCTTTGCGACGAGTCGGTACGGCGGGAGCCCCCTCGTGGTCGCCCCGCTGGTCTTCGCCGGTGCCCCCATCGTCAATACGTTTGTTTCCATGATGCTGCACAGACCCGAAAGCGCGCCCAAGCCGATGTTCTACCTCGGCCTCCTACTCGCCGCTGCCGGAGCCGCAATCGTCCTCCGTTTCCGCCCGACTTGATGGGTGATCGAAAATCTCAAACAATTTGCGCGCGCCCGGGATGTTATCGTGAGTGGAGCATCAGGAGGGGCTCCGGTTGCAGGGCGCAGATGTCACATGCGTTCGATCACTCCAAAAGCAGATATCCGGCGCCTCATCGGGAGGTTTCGCTATAAAGAAATAGACGTTCGAAGCCATCGATAAGTAATTCTTTACCTGATTCTCTACGTCGCTCCGGTGGCTAACTTCTTGTGGGCAAAGACCCTTACAGACGCGACCTCCTATGTAGTCAACCGGCAT
>JBKJYI010000458.1:0-6763 GCA_046715855.1 Phycisphaerae bacterium | reverse complement strand
CCTGGTGCCGATGCCTTTTCATGCACTTGCCAATCAACTTGCCGCTGGCCATTTCCAGCGCCGCGAACAACGTTGTCGTGCCATGCCGCTTGTAGTCGTGCGTCATCGTCCCGCAACGACCCTTCTTGAGCGGCAAGCCGGGCTGGGTGCGATCCAAGGCCTGAATCTGGCTCTTCTCGTCCACGCTGAGCACGATGGCGTTCTCAGGAGGTCTCAGATACAGACCCACCACGTCAACCAGCTTCTCGACAAACCGCTTGTCTTTGCTGAGCTTGAAGGTGCGAACCCGATGCGGAGCCAGTTCATGCGCCTGCCAGACACGATGCACCATCGACTTGTCCACGCCCAGATGTTCGGCCAGCGACCGCACGCTCCAGTGGGTGGCGTTCTTGGGCTTGGTGTGAAGGGTGACTTCGACGATCGTCCGGCTCCAGTGCTTACGCTTGGTGGCCCGGCGGCCGCGACCGGGGCGCTCTCGCTCAATACCCGGCAACCGCTGACCGGCAAACCGCGTACGCCACTTCGCAACGGTTGTCCGGTTCAGTCCGAGTTCGTCGGCGATCTCATGATTCTCTCCTCCGGCCGCCGCCAAGAGAACAATCTTCGCCCGAATCACCGAACGTGCCGGGGCCGTTCGGCTCCGCGACAACGTCATCAACGCGCTTTCTTCTTGATCTGTCAGCTGAATGGAAATCGCTCGTCGCACCTTTGTCATCCTCCTTCAAATAGGATGACACGCCAAGCGATTAAAGGTTTTCGTAATTGTGAGACACTACACTATGGAGTTTCCTGAGAACGCGGAATATCAACGACTCCTGGGCAATGCATATTTTAGAGCGGCGGTACTCGCCAAGGCAGATGAAAATTTGGAGAGTTATGAAGAGCAATTGGAGAAGGCCCGCGAAGTGGAAGAGCGACTATACGTTCATTCGCCGATGCACGCCGACCATCTTCCGCTCATACTTCATTGCCAGGCAGAACTTGCATGGAACGCGGGGGATGAATCGACAGCCCGGTCTCTAATGTCACGCGTTATTCAACTAAGACTCAATGCCGCAACAGAACCCGGTCGCGATGGCGAAAAGCTCATCGAATTAAGTTACATACTTCGCGTGGCCATTCCCAAGGATTTGCGCGACACACCGGAGGCGGTCAGTCTCGCTGAGCGAGCCGTGGCTCAAAGTAGTGGAAAATCCGTCCGAGCGTTGCACGCTGGCCCTTGCACTCTTGGCGGACGGCCAAACAGTTCGGGCGATGCAGGCGCGCGAAAAGCTTCATGAGTTATTGCCGGACCCCGAAGAAAAGCACCGGAAATTTTTAGACCAACTTTGGGATATCGCATACAACGAATCGTCTGTTCAGGATGGGTCAATAAGGCGAGACACTGATGCTGCTATTTCAGAGAAAAATGCCCGAAATTGAAACAGCATCTGCGTCAGAGAAACCCGGACGCGGCTGCGTTCTAGAGGCTGAAATTCAGACGGGCGTGTCGGCCCGTAGTTCGTCGTTTGGGTCCATGCCGCTCATAACATGGTCATTGCAGAATAATTTCCGTAAACGGGCTTTGCGGTTTTTAGGGAGCGCAATTGGCGCGGTGTCAAGCTGCGTCAGTACCTGTCTCGCATGCCGCCGTGCTACATGGCCGCTTCGCTAGGTAAGGCGATGTCAGCTCCACTTCCTACTCTCAGCGAGCTAAGCCACCCCTGAACGGCGTCGCCGACACCAGACCGCAAATCCATGTTGTTGGTTGCCCAGCGAACAGCAAACTCAGCACCGAAATGCGGGAAAAAAACGCAAGGTGCCCCCCTTGTAAAAACGCGGGTTTACCGCCGGCGGCCCGGGTCCCACTCGGCCTTCGCTCAGAGGGATCGAGCGAAGCAAGTGGGCGAGGGGCGAGCGGGTGGGTCGTGGGCGGACTGCGGACGGGCTCCCCGAGGCTTGAGCCGTCCCGGGACATCTCTGTCATTCCCTCGCAATGCGAACGACCATATGATCTTGCACCATAGGAACAAACGAGCACAACTACCACGGAGGATGCGTCTACCTGCGGATCGATCGTAGCGCAGCAACGAGAATGGGCTCGAAGACTGTTAGGAACCGAAGGGTCTAGGGATTTCGGCATGCCGAGCGTTAGCGCCTCAATTAGCAATTTGACCGCAGGCTACGGAACGCGGCCGCTTTTCGCAGGACTGAGCCTTGAGATCGCAGCTGGAGAGTTCGTAGCAGTTATAGGACCATCTGGATCTGGAAAATCGAGCCTCTTGCGCGTTTTAGCGGGGCTCGAACCTCCTTATAAGAAGGAAGGGAAAATTTCTTTTGGCCAGTGTGACATGACGGATGTGCCTGCAGGCCGGCGTGAAATTGGCTTCGTTTTTCAAGATTTTTCCCTTTATCCACACCTTCGCGTAGCGGAGAACATTTCAATGAGCCTTCGTTGCCGGGCCCGCATGGAGGTTCCGCTGAATAAGCGGGTTGCGTTCTGGCGTCGGAATGGGCTCGGAAAACGCAAGCGAGAGATCGAAGAACGCACTAGAGATGTTTCGCAACAACTTCAAATCTCCGATTTGTTAGCTCGAATGCCACACGAACTTTCTGGCGGTCAACAACAACGGGTGGCACTTGCGCGGGCCATCGTGCGTGGCAGCGAACTAAACCTTTTGTTATTTGATGAGGCCGTTAGCAATTTAGACGCTGAACTTCGCCGCTCGATCAGGGATGATGTCGTGACGCTGCAACGGTCAATCGGGGTTACAACCCTTTATGTTACTCACGATCCATTAGAAGCAATGTCGCTAGGTTCGCGGATTCTAGCTCTTCGAGAGGGTTGGGTCGAGCAATTCGATCGACCGTCGATTGCATTCTTAAGGCCGAATTCCCTCACCGTCGGAAATCTCCTGGGTGACTTCAAGCTAAATACAACGATCGCGGAAGTCTGCTCGACAGGTGGACATACGTTCGTACAGGCATTCGGCGCAAGGATTCGTCTTGGACGAGAGATTTACAACGAGGGTAAATTTTCTAAGAGCGTGATCTTTGCAGCCAGGCCCGAGTCGCTGCCTGCGACAGCGAAGCCACCGAACCGATCATGTGATCAAGAATCGTGGATCCGATTGACAGTCGGCTCGCTTCCCAAGGAGCGTTTTGGGGAACACCAGATTGTTCGTGGAACTACAAAGGACGGATGCGTGATCCGCGTAATACTGCGTGATGATGAGGTGCGCGATGGAGATATATTGTACGCCGACACCTCAGAGTGTGCTTGGTTTCTTTTCGATGTTCAAACAGAGCGGCTTCTCTATGCTTCCTCTAGGACTGCGCATGGCGAATAATGCGAAAGATGAGATGGCAAACTTCTGATTGCGCGCTTTACGTTCCAGGAGCTGTGCTCCTCGCTGGAGTTTCGGTATTTCCATTTTTTTGGCTTATCGCGATTGCGTTTCATGCGGTTACTGCGCGGACGCTGCATTCCGATTGGCGTTTTGCGGGCCTGAGTAATTTTACAGATGTACTCTGGAACCTCGATTTTTGGCGAGCAGCCCTGCGCACCTTGGAACTAACTACTGTTTCCGTTCTGTTAGAAGTCATCCTTGGCGTCATGTTTGCCTTGGTTTTCCATGGTTCCTTTAGATCATCTCGGTTGGTAGTGACGGTTTTCTCGTTACCGGTACTTGCAAGTACCATCGTCGTTGGCCTGACGTGGAAGTATCTGTTTGCGCTCGACAACGGGATAATTAATTCGCTACTAGGTACGCTAGGCCTTCCTCAAGTTCCTTGGTTGACGGTCAGATCCCTTCTACCTGCCGGTATGCCTAGCTGGGTTACAACGGCAGCCGACTGGTTGAATCTCAACTTCGCCTTTCTGTCATTAATTGTCATAGAGGTATGGCAATGGACTCCACTTGTGACTTTAATTGTCCTCGCTCGGCTTTCTTCGCTCCCTCCTCGCTTATGGGAATCTGCGGCTATAGATGGCCTCAATTATCGCGAATTTGTTCAATGGGTGCTAGCACCGCAATTGAAACGCATTATTTTGATCGTGTGCCTGCTAAGAACGGTGGATACGTTTCGTGTGTTTGAAACGGTGTGGGCTCTTTTCGGCGATCTTGTGAATACGGAAACGCTGTCCGTCACGGTGTTTCGTGAAGCTCTATTTGTGCGCGACTATGGGGAAGCAGCCGCGATGGCCGTCGCCTTGTTTGTGATGTGCATGGCCACCTGTGCGGTTATTCTCTTCATCGGGAGACCAAACAGTCTCAGGGCCCAGTCCGCGGAGAACTACGGTGACTAAGCGTGTAGTAACGCGTGGTGTAATAGTGATAATCGTAACGGCTTGGGTGAGTCCGTTGGCGATTGTGGCATGGAGTTCAATGCGGCCGACTCGGCAGATACTTTCACCTCAATTTAATCTCGATGATTGGTTCACTGGCGCACACTATGTTGACGCGATAAGCAAACCATTCTTCCTAGAGGCTTTCCAGAATTCACTCGTCAGCAGTCTGCTGTCAACTATCATGTGCATGGCCGCGGCGACAAGCGCGGCATGGGCTAGCACGAGGAGGGACACGGTCGATTCGTTGACCGGTTTTTTTGGATGGGCCCTGACGACGAGGATTCTGCCACCATTTGCATTGTTGATTCCACTTTTTCTTATGGGTCAATTCCTGGGCTTGTTGAACAGCACGCTTGGACTTTCGATAGTACTTGCGACCGTGAATCTTCCTCTCACCATGTGGATAGTGCGAGGTTACTTTCGTGAGGTACCGATGCGTGTTCAGGAAGCAATGTTATTGGAATCGAGCCGCCGAAGGGACGTGTTTTTCCGCGTAGTACTGCCTCTATCAACGCGAGGCATTGTGGTTGCTAGTTTTCTTTGTTTCGCGCTTTCCTGGAACGAGTATCTTTTTGCCCTCGTGCTTTCAACGGATCCCCAATCAAAGACGTTATCCGTATTCACTGGCAATTTTGTGACGGGGTACCAGATCGAATGGGGGCCGATGTTTGCGTGCGGGACAATGATGTTGCTCCCTCCGTTGATTGTGTGCGGACTTCTATATCCGTCGATAGTGTTGCTGGTCGGGTCATCAAGAAGGAGGAATACTGCATGAAACGGCGCCTTTCAGTTTTCACTACACTTGGGCAGGGTGTTTGTTTTTTCTCTATAGTCATCGTACTTACGTGCGCTTGCGATCGATCGAAATCGCAGAATGCGCGGCCGGAAGTGACTCTGACAATTCGCACGGGACCTGAGGCCGAAGGCCTGAAGGAAGTTGCGAGAGCATTTGAGAAGCGCGAAAACATTTCGGTGCGGATCAACGAGCTTGGCCGAGATGGATACATGACCGCGATGCCGACGCAACTTATGTCCGGGTCTTCTAGTTTCGATGTCGCTTTTGTTCCAAGTACGATGGTCGGGGAGTTTGCGGAGGCGGAGGTGATTGCGCCGTTGGATCAGTATTTCAAGGGAGATGCAGACCTTCTAGTAAGTTATGGCTATCGAGGTCGGCTCTTTGCGTTGCCTACTGATGCAAGCGTGCTGTTCTTGTTTTACCGGAGCGACCTGATTCCCCAGCCTCCGAATACTTGGGACGAATACCTTACAGTGGCGAAACAGTTCACTCGGTCGCTGAATCCGAGTTCACCGACGAATTACGGTGCAGCGTTGGCCGGCAAAGGGCCGGAAGAGCCGCCGAAGGTTTTCTATCCAGTATTGTGGAGCTTCGGTGGTTTCATCATTGAAGACGGGAAAGTTGGCTTAGACAACGCTGGTGCTTTGGCAGCGGCCGAGTTCTATTCGCGGCTGTCGAAGGAGGTACTCAGCCCTGAGATCATGTCTTGGTCGTATCCGGAAGTATTGGAGGCGTTGAAAACAGGGAAGGCAGCAATGGCGGCGCCGATGTGGAATGCAGCGTTTGCGCAAATCCGGGAGAGCGACAGTCCCTATAGGGATACTGTACGCGTAGCATTGCTGCCTGGGAAAAAGGAAGAGGATGGAACAGTTCGACGAGTTACGTTTCAGCATGGATGGACGCTCGTGCTGAACAAGAAGTCCAAAAAGCCTGATGAGGCTGCCAAGTTTATTGTTTTCGCAACTGGTGCGGAAGGCGGGGCGATTTACGCTAAGTCGGGCGGCGGCACGCCGGCTCGCCGAAGCGTTCTGAGTGATCCGAAGCTTCAGGCGCTGCGGCCGGAGTTCGCCCTCGTTCTGGAAAGCTTGGCCATTTCAAAGAGTGAGCCTTCCGTCCCGTTTTACACAGAGATGCATGCGGCGATGAATATTGCTGTTTCATCGATACTATTGCGACAATCTCAGCCCCAAGACGCACTTCGCGAGGCGGCAGACAAAATTCGGAAGCTTATGCACTAGCTTCCTCCGAAGCACACAACGAGAAACTTTCCATGATCATGACCGATTCGCATCGACTTATCGCGGTGTTCGGGTGTCCTGTGCGACCAACTCCGACTCCCGCATTGTTGAATGCTTTTTTTCAAAGCAAGGCGCTGCCTCTAGTGTGCATGGCGTTCGAGCCGACTAGTCCGGAGGCTTTGGTTTCTGCATGTCGCGATCTCCGTTTCGTCGGTGCGGCCGTTACGATTCCGTTTAAGGAACGTATCGTACCGCTACTCGACGAGTTGAGCCCCGATGCCGCGGCAATTGGCGCCGTAAACACCATTGCAGTAGACGGTCCACGGGCAATTGGTTTCAACACCGACTGTTACGGCGCGGTGCAGGCGTTAGGAGGGGGCAGTGCCTTGAAGGATAAAG
>JBKJYI010000457.1:0-3045 GCA_046715855.1 Phycisphaerae bacterium | reverse complement strand
GGTCCACGCCGTCGCGGGCAAACTCGGTGCCGACACGTTTGAAGTAGCTTTTCAAACTTGATTCTTTGGCCGGTGATTTCAAAACTGCCTTGACTTGCTCGCGTTGACGATCGCCCTTCGTGCTCATGGTCTACCTCTTCCAAATATCCTTGCTCCGGTAGCGCCAGAGTAGCTACCGGGCGTGACGCAAAACTCGGCTATCTGCAACCCGTTTCCGGGGCTACGTTTATGATCGGGGCGTCCAAGGTGCCGTCTGATGGACGATCAGATTCAGAGTGACGATCGCGGCCAATGCAGCTTGGTCGGGTGCCGTTCTTGATTTGTTCGTACATTTCAAGTTGCGCGTTCCCATCCGGCGGCCGGTCCAGTTGAAACGATAGATCGATCGTGTTCTGCTCGATCAGCACGCGATTGCCTTTTTGAGGGCAAAGAATGTCGAACAGAATTTTTGCCGCCTTCATGTTGCCCTTCCTCGCCTGTTCGTAAACGGTGCGGATCGCATCGTCGATTGCCCGCAACTGTTTTTTGGTCCCGTCCGGCTCGGCGACGTGGACCATCGTCTCAAGCCCGTAGCGTCGCACCAACCGCCGGATCGAGTTGCCCCGTGGTCGGCCTTTGGGGTTGCCCGACTGGCCGGGTTTGAAGGGGATCAAGTTGCCAGACCGTCCGTTGTTTTCGCTCTGTTTTCCGCCGTCGGTTTTATCAGTGCCATTGTGCGTCACTGCGTCATCCATTTGCGGACCCTTCGCTTCTATGGCGACTTCAACTTTTGAGTCATCGTAGGTCGGTCTAAATAAGACCTTCATTACGAGGGCGCTCTCACTATTTCGTGACCCAAAACATCACGTCACCGAACGCCGTAGATTCTGAGACTGCCGCGATACCCCCCCTCCCCCCAGCTAAAAAGCTTGGTTAGAGAGAGCACGCGGCATCAAGGCAACCTTCACCGACTCGCCGTGAGTTCTTCGCCGCTCGCTTCAGGCCACTTGATCCCCGCGCCTGCCTGAACTTAAGATACCGGCGCGCCCGATTGATCCACGGGTACTAGCTCTGGGGGCCGATGGTTCATGCCGTCGGCCCCGCTCCTGTTTCGATGCAATTGAAGCGGGCTGAAATCGAAATGCGAAGGTTCTAAGCTTAAGTACCTTTGGTACCTTTTGTACCTTTGTACCTGTCGGGCCGGGGCCGGCCGAATCCGGCGTACTCACCTAGCGTTTCAAGATGCCTCAGATGGTCGCGAAGGCGCGATGGGTTCCCCCCGACTTTGTCTTGAATTGCATTGACTTTCGTTGCGCGACCCTCGGGCGATACGGCAATCGCCTTACGCAATGCGCCTAGAATCGCGTCGTCGATGCCCGGCGCGCTTGCCGGCGTCGCCTCACCATCGTCCAGCGTCGCCGCTTCAATGCGGCCGGCGTCGGTCAAGACAACCATTGCACGGTCGCCGGTCTCCGGGTCGTTAGCGAGCCACCGTTGCAGCGTCCCGGCCGGGTCTGGCTCGTTCGGCAGATAGGGCCCCCGCTCGCGAATCGTTTGCAGGAAGGCGGGTGCATTCGGCTGCGCCGGTTCGCGTCGCAACAAAGCGAGCAATCTTCGCACTTGCCCTTCGGTCAGCGTGGCGACCTCCTGCGGGTTGTCGCGAAGGATGAAACGTCCGCCGTTTTCAGCGAGCGCCCGGAGTAGCTTTTTGAGGCCAGCGGTCAGGGGTTTCGATTCGAGCCTTTCCTTCGCGTCGGCCTGTTCACTTTGAATCCGCTCGAAATTTTCCTTGATGACAAGTTGCTCGTGTTCCGTTTGTCCGTGGATGTTTTGACTCCTTTAAGTTTTTGGTCGCTCAGGCAATGGGGTCCTCGCGTTGCACAAAATGCCGTTCGATGAACGCTTGAAGGTCAGTGAGGCGATAACGAATTGCGCGCTGGCCGATCCGAACGAAGGGCAGCGATTGGCGGTGGGTGCATCGCCAATTGGCGAGCGTCCCCGGTTTTATGCGCAGCATCTCGGCGGCCTCGGTTTCAGTAAGTAATTTCTCAGCAGTCGTCATGGATTTTCTCCTTTCGTGAATGAGGTTCGTGGTGTCATCGTTGATTTTTATAGAGCAAAGCGCATGCAAGTCGACGCCAAAGCGCAGACTTGTGGCGGCTTTGGTTCACTTTGGTCTGAAATGATTGATTATTTTTTTCTTTCGATCTTGGCGCGCGTGTGCGGGTCCATCGCGTCGAGTCGGACGCGAATCTTGAGGGGACTGTGTTGGACCACGCCCCATTGCTTCAACAGAGGTTCTACCTTGCGGGCACGGACTTTGTTGTCACCGAATACTCTGCGGGCAAGCTCAGCCTTCGACATCGGCTCGGACAATTCCCCGTCATGAGGTCGTTGGGGGATGCCTACACGAAACATTCCCGTCGCGGGATCCAAAAAGATGTCGGCCCAAGTGACGGATACGCCCGCCGCGGCACTGTCCAGCACTGGCGGAATGTACGGGGCCTTGCCACCGTACCGTTCGATTTCTGCCGGCGTGAATGCTCTTTGCTTATGCGACATTGGCAACCCCCGCAGCTTCCAGCATGGCGGTTGCGGCCCGATCCACGGCCTCGCGGACGGGCGTTGCGGTCAATCGCGCGTAGATCATTGTGGTCGATGCGTCTTTATGACCGAGTGCGGCCCCGATGACGTGCAAGCTGGTCCCGGTAATCGCGGCCCATGATGCGAGCGTTCTGCGCAGGTCGTGAATGCGGACGCCCTTCAATTCGGCTCGCAGGCAAAGTTCCTCCCATGCGAACTTTGGTTCGGTGAGGTGTCCGGCTGGTCCGTAGCTCGGAAAGACCCACTCAACATCGACGGCTACTTCCCCTCTCTCGATGGCCTTTTTTCTGTCAGCGACGGCAGTTGTTTTCCTATTGCGCAAGATTTCCACCGCCCGCCCCGGAAGATGGACGGTGAGGGTTTCGCCGGCTTTCGCCTTGAGATCGGGAACCGTCCATACCGATCGGTCTAGGTCGATTTCATCCCACCGGGCGGACAGGACGTTTGCACGTCGTGCGCCTG
>JBKJYI010000456.1:0-5351 GCA_046715855.1 Phycisphaerae bacterium | reverse complement strand
GCGAACGACTCTGCGGGGAATACGTTTAAGGCGACGGCCAAACCAGTGCTCATCGGCACGGCGGTGGTTGGGGCGACGACGATGATCTTTTCCATTATTCTTTTGCTGGAGCACACGATCATCGGCGGAAAGTCTCTGTTGCAATTGAGCCTTACAGACGCGCCGGTGCTGTTGGGATTGATTTGCGGCGGGGCGGTCGTTTTCTGGTTCTCCGGAGCGTCGATGCAGGCCGTCACTACCGGAGCCTATCGAGCGGTCGAGTTCATCAAGAAGAACATGAGACTCGATAAGAAAGAAGCCGACATTGAAGACTCGCGAACCGTCGTGCGAATCTGCACGCAATACGCCCAAAAGGGCATGTGGAACATCTTCATCGCGTTGATGTCGATCACCCTGGCTTTTGCGTTCTTCGACCCCAACTTCTTTGTCGCCTACCTGATGTCGATTGCCGTGTTCGGCTTGTTCCAGGCGATTTACATGGCCAACGCGGGCGGGGCCTGGGACAACGCCAAAAAGCTGGTTGAAGTCGATTTCAAAGAGAAGAACACTCCGGTGCACGCGGCCAGCGTGATTGGCGATACGGTGGGCGATCCGTTCAAGGACACCACTTCGGTTTCCCTCACCCCGATCCTCAAGTTCTCGACATTGTTTGGACTCCTTGCCGTGGAAATCGCCATTTCCATCAAGCAGGCGGCAGACGCCAAGAATACGACAGATTACACCCCGTACGTCGGCGTGGTGATGCTGGCGATCGCCTTGATTTTCGTATGGCGCTCCTTCTATGCGATGCGTATCCCGAAGGATGAGGCCTTTGCCAAACGGTCCTTGGCGCACTAGTGGTTCGTTCCGCCCGGAGTTACGGATGTAGGGTGCCATGGCCAAGCGTAGCGCCGCCATGCCGGCGCCCGGTAAGGCTGGGCTTGGGCATGCCACCCGAAGAATTCTTACCCCTTGTAGTTCCCCCTGAGATGGGGGGTTTTGCACGCGAGCGCTCACCTTGGCGTTGCACACGCGCATCTTCATCGGACTGCTGCTCGGGGCGGTCCTTGGGGTCGCCGCCAACCGGATTTTCACCGTCAAGCCCGACACGCCCCAGGCCGCTCAGCTTGATAAGAGCGGCAACGGGCTCGACGATCGCTTCGACAAATATGTCGATAACGCGATCGAGCCTGCCGGCAAAGTCTTCCTCCGCCTGATTTTGATGGTCGTAGTGCCGCTGGTCTTCTCGGCGCTGGTGCTCGGCGTACAGGGACTCGGCGATGTCCGCCGGCTTGGGCGGCTGGGGCTGCGCACGCTCGGCTTGACGCTCCTGCTTTCCACCTGCGCGGTGACGATCGGGTTACTCCTGGTCAACACGATCAAGCCAGGTTCATCTCTTTCCGTCGAAAAGCGAGATGCTCTGCGGGAACAATACAAGGGCAGCGCAACCGCGCACGTTCAGAAGGCGGATCAAAAGAAAAAACTGAAGGACACGCTGCTCGATCTCATTCCGGAGAATCCGCTGCAGGAAGCCGTCGGGGCTGTGGATGGAAGTTCCAAGGGCAACGGCATGCTGGCGGTGATGTTTTTCGCCCTGATCTTCGGAGCCGCGTTGACGCTGCTGACCGCCGAGCGGGCCGCGCCGCTGGTGAGCGTGCTCGAAGCCATCTTTGAAACCTGCATGATCATCATCGGCTGGGCCATGCGCCTCGCGCCGTACGCGGTTGCGTTTCTGGTTTTCTCGATGACCGCTCGACTTGGACCCGAAATTCTGAAAACGCTTGGCTGGTTTATTGCCGCCACCATCCTGGGGTATGCGATCCACTTTTTCGTGGTGTATTCGCTGGCCGTGCGGCTGATTGCGCGCCGCAGCCCGTGGGATTTTTTCCGCAAGACGAGCGAAGCGACGGTGACAGCCTTTGGCACTTCGTCGTCGAATGCCACGCTCCCGACTGCGCTGCGCGTGGCCACTGATCGGCTCGGAGTCCCCCGTGAAATTGCCCACTTCGTTCTCACGGTTGGCGCTACCGGGAACCAGAATGGAACCGCACTGTACGAAGGCGTGGTGGTGCTCTTTCTCGCACAAGTCTTTGGCATTGATTTGACGCTCGGGCAACAGCTCACTGTCATGGTGATGGCGGTGCTGGCGGGCGTGGGCACGGCGGGCGTGCCCGGCGGGTCGCTGCCGCTGATCGTCATCGTGCTTCAAACCGTCGGCGTGCCGGGCGAGGGCATCGGCATCATCCTCGGCGTGGACCGAATTCTGGACATGTGCCGCACGGTGCTAAATGTCGTCGGCGACCTGGTTATCGCCTCATGCGTCGCCCCATTTCGGGCAGAGCCCACACCGATTGGAGATTAACTATTTCGAACAAGGCGGGTAAGCGCCGAATTCAATGATCAACTCGTCCTCGTCGAAGAGGAAAAATAGACCTTCATCGTAATAAAAGAGCTTGTAGGCGGGCTCATCGGTTCCGGCCGGATCGGCGCGAACCAACAGCACGCGGTCGAGATGCCAGGAGCAGACGCTGTCTACGACCTTTTCCTCCTTGACGTCTCCGTACGCCGCAAGGACGGCATCGAGGTCGCTGCCGATTCCCAGGTTGCTGGCGTTCAGTTTTCCGCGAAACTGCCCTTCGAAGTGAATGTCCTTGATTCGGTCGCCGCAAAAGCAGATTTGAATGCCGCTTGAATCCCAAGTCAGGTAATGCTCGGATCCGCCTTCAGCCGATCCCAAAGCTGCTTCGACTTCTGCCCTGCTAAAATCAAAATCAATTCCCTCCATTCCGCGACCCTCATAGACGATGCGGTTGGCGTGAGGTCCGACTCCTTTGCCGGTAATGCATGGTTCATGCGGGCTACTTGCTGCCCGGCCTCCCTGGTCAACGCCAATGATCCCAACAACAATCCAAACCAAAAAAGGAAAAGAACGAATGAAATGAATGCGTGACATGTTTGCGGCTCCTTTCGATCGCCTGAACTATTGCCGGCGCCATGCGCCGGCCTGCTGATTTTAGACATGCACTTCTGAGATTAGTTTCAAAAACAGCAAATATTGATCACGACTGCATGAAGGTGATCATAGGATTACCCAGTTTCACATCCATATCCGTCGAGTGCTTTTCGGCTAATTGCCGATAGATGCCGAAGAGAGGCTATTCCGCGCGCAGAGGTTGCTTGAACGGGGGAAGGGCAGGCGGTCGATGACAAAAACGTATCATGAAGCTGCGCCGCGTCGGATGCTCTTGCCGATTTCGGCCATCGCGGCGTGCTTGTTTTTCTGGGCGGCGTTGTTGACGTTCAGTGCAGGCGACTGGCCCAGTCCACACCGGTTTCCGCACAACGCACCGACACATAACGCGTGTGGACAAGTCGGTTCGTGGGCGGCCTACCATTTGCTTCACTTGCTGGGTGACGGGGTCTACCCGCTGCTGCTTTTTTTCACGCTGGCGGCGACGTTGCGCCTGGTGCACGGTCACATCGTTCACCTGGCCGAGCGCGTGCTGGGCATTACGCTGGTGGTGCTCTGCACTTCAACGTCGGTTCACCTGCTGTTTGATCCAGGGCCGCAAACCCTGCCCGCGGGGCATGGCGGCTTGCTGGGATTCGAGCTTGGCGAGCTGATGAACCGCAACCTTTCGGGCATCGGCTCTGCGTTGGTCATCGTGTCGAGCCTGATCGTGGGCATTATCTTCGCGGCCCAAGAATGGATGCTGAGGCTGCCGACCCTGTTCAGCAAGGCGGCATCCGCCTCTTCGGAAGCCATCAATGTGGCTCGCCAGCTGGCCAATGCCGTGCCGCGACTGCAGCCTGCAACGGTGGGCTCCAGGGGAAGTTTTCAATCAGAGAATAAGCCGCGTGAGACGCCCGCTCGAAAGTCAAAACGGCCCGTGGAGCAGGACGAGCTCGATTTTGAGAAGGAGTCGAGCGAGGCAGTATCCGAGGAAGCAGTTTCCTTGCCTGAAAGAGTTCACCCTGAGAAAACACAAGGAAGAGAATCCGAGTTGGCCCCCGCGAAGGAGGCAGAGTCAAAACAGGCTGTCACCGCTTCAGAGAAGCCTGCCGCCGTATTGCAAATCCCCAAGCCGGCCGGCGGATTGATAGTACGCTTTCCGACGCCGCAGCGCATGGCTTCGTCGGAGCCTTATCCCAAGCAGATCGAAAACTGGCGGCTGCCCGACCTTGGGCTTCTTCAGGAGCCGGAATTCGGATTCTCCGCCCAGCAGGAAGGCATCGTTCGCAAGCAAGCCAAAGTGCTCGAGGAAACTCTTCAGGAATTCCGCCTCGACGCTCAAGTGGTGGAAATCGACACGGGCCCGGTCATCACCATGTTCGAAATCAGGCTTGGCGCGGGAATCAAAGTCTCGCAGATCGCCTCGCTCTCCAATGATATCGCCCGAGCGCTCAAGGCTCACGCGATTCGAGTGGTCGCCCCGATTCCGGGCAAGAATACGGTCGGAATCGAAGTGCCCAATCTCGTCAAAGAAAAAGTGCGCATGAAGGAGCTCATGACCCTGGGCGGGAAAAAGGCCAGCGAAATGGCCCTGCCGCTTTTTCTTGGCAAGGACGCCGCCGGTGCGGCGCTGGCCCTCGACCTCGCGGCCATGCCCCACATGCTCATCGCGGGGACCACCGGATCGGGGAAGAGCGTATGCCTTAACGCGATCATTCTCAGCCTGCTCATGACCAAGCGCCCCGACCACGTGAAAATGATCCTTATCGATCCCAAGATGGTGGAGATGAGTCAGTATAAGGAGGTCCCGCACCTCATGTGCCCGCTGGTCACGGACATGGCCAAGGCGGAAAAGATACTGGAGTGGGCGGTCACGCAGATGGATGAACGATACGAGTGGCTCTCGGAGGCCAGGGTCCGCAACATCGCGGGCTATAACGCGCTTGGGGCTGACGAGTTGTTTACGCGTTTGAAGGCCACGACGGACAGCGAAAAAGCGGTCATTCCGATCTTCATGCCGTATATCGTGATCGTCATTGACGAGCTTGCCGATTTAATGATGACTTCGGCGAAAGAGGTCGAGCACCATTTGTCGCGGCTGGCGCAGAAATCCCGCGCCGTGGGCGTGCACATTATTGTGGCCACTCAACGTCCCGAAGTGAAAGTGGTCACGGGTCTTATCAAGTCGAATCTGCCGGCGAGGGTTTGCTTCCGGGTGGCCTCGCGCATGGACTCGCGCATCGTGCTCGATCAAAACGGCGGCGAAGTGCTCATGGGGCAAGGGGACATGCTCTTGCTTCCGCCCGGCTCGCACAAACTTCTGCGGGCGCAGGGGACGTACCTCGAGGATTCCGAAATCCACGCGGTGCTAGAAGATCTGGCTTCGCGTTCCAAGCCTGAATTCCACCCCGATTTGATG
>JBKJYI010000455.1:0-4064 GCA_046715855.1 Phycisphaerae bacterium | reverse complement strand
TCATTGAAGACTGCTACGACCCGATAGCCGTTTGCAAAGGCTCAAGCTTGCAAGGCGAGTACGACAGCGTCCCCACAGCAAGGAATACGCTGTACCAGCACTTCGGAAAGCCCGGCGTCTACAAGCTAAAAGAACACGCTCCCCAGGTTAACGCCCTCCGTATGCTTGGATTCGACGTACCCGACCAATGTGAATGCGCCAGTTCGATGGTGAGCGTCAAATCCAGCGCCTTCGTGACCGCCGCAATTGTCGAGAAGCAAGGATTGCCTTTCGGCGAAAGTGCCCGATACAGGCTCTCCCGCTCGATACGCGCCAGCTTGGCGACTTTTGCGATGCCCCGAGCCTTAGCGACATGGCGAAGCGCGATGAGCAAAACCTGTGGTTCTTCGCGGTCCTCCATCGCAGCACGTAAGTAGGCGGCGGCGAAGTTGGGATTCTTCCGCAGCTTCTTCACCATCACTTCCTCATGGGAAATGCTTGATTTATGTTTCATAGCTTGTTGCCCGACTTGCTAAAACAATGAGCCACTTCGTTGTTCGCGGTGTAACTTATAAGTTACAATGATTCAAGCCCACATGGCACTGACCTATCGCTGGCATCCACTTTGAATCGCTAAACGAATGACGGAGCTTCCGCATCCGCTTGAAGCCTGCGAGGGCGACGGTGCGGCGCGCCGAACGGACTGATTCGCACCGCACGCTTCGGAAAGCGTGCGATGATTTCCAACTCTCCGCCAAGCACCTTGACGATCTTTTCCAATGTTGAAATCTGCATATCGGTCTGTTTTTCCAGTTTGGATAAGCTGGGTTGCTTGATGCCTAGCGCCGCCGCGACCTCGACCTGGCTCTTGCCGCGACCTTCCCGAATCTCGCTAAGCAGATACTCACCGAGCAGTTCCCGTGTCCGCTGAGCCGCTCGCGCCCGCATTTTCGGGGTCATCGTCCGACGGGCCAATGCATCAAATGACTTTGCCATACTTACTTCTCCTTCTTTTTGCCCTTCTTCTCTTTCTTCGGTCCAATTCGTGTTAGATGAGCGTCGAACAGCGCGTCCGCCTTGGCAATTAGTTGCTTGTAGAACCGCGATTGGCTTACACCGCCCTTATCCCCCGCCACCAGCAGGATAGCGATTCGGTTCGGATCGAAGGCGAACGCGATGCGCAAGACCATATCCTTGGTGTCGGCCCGAAGCTCTTTCATATTGCTGTGCTTCGAACCGTTGAGCGTGTCCGCATGAGGCCTCCCCAGCTGCGGGCCAAGCATTTTCAAGAGCCCGACCTTCACGTCGATCTCTTCCTTGCCGCTCGCCTCCAATTCGGCGAACCAAGCGTCAAAAGTATCGGTCGTCGCGACGTTCCACATCCACTCACCATAGCCTATAAGCTATAATCAAACTATAGCCCATAGGCTATAATCTGTCAAGCCAAACTTCTTTTCGCCTTATCGGCACTTGCTGCGTCAGACACCCCGCCTTGCACTTCGGAAGGCCCACATTGTAGCGCCCGTGCTCGCCGTCAAGGTCCCTCCCCAAAGGGTCCCCTCCCTCCGGGCGTTCCACCGTTGACCGCTGCGCGCGGCCGCTGGGTTTTTGCCTTCATCGAGTGCAAGGCAGGGTGTGCGTCGGTCGCACAGCCGCCAAACCAAGCTCGAAAAGGAGGTTTTGCCCATGCAGATCGACATTTATCAGAAAGTCACCGATCAGATTATCGCCATGCTGGAGCAGGGCGTTGTCCCTTGGCGGTCGCCGATTCTCGGCAGGCAGAGTGCCGGACTCCCGAAGAACCTGGAGAGCGGCAAGGACTATCGCGGCATCAACAGTTTCTTGCTGGCGTTTACCGCCTGGGCGAACGGCTACGACTCGTCCTATTGGCTAACGTTCAATCAGGCGAAGCAGAAGAAGGGCAGCGTCAGGAAGGGCGAAAAATCGTCGCTGGTCATTTTCTGGAAGCAGTACGAAGTGACCGACGAGGAAACCGGCGAGCCGAAAAATGTACCCGTCCTTCGATATTACAACGTGTTCAACGTCGTCCAATGCGAAGGGATCGCCGTACCGGACGCCGCGACGTTCACGCCGATTGACTTCAAGCCGATTGACGCCGGCGATGCGATTGTGAAAGCCTATGTCGATGCTCCGGTTATTGAACACGGCGGAACGCGGGCATTCTATCGTCCGTCAACCGATGTTGTTCGACTGCCGGAGCCGACACGGTTTGCGTCCGGCGAGGAATACTATTCGACGCTCTTCCATGAACTCGCCCACTCCACGGGCCACAGCAAGCGGCTTGACCGCAAACTGGATACCGATCCGCAACCCTTCGGCTCGCCCGACTACGGCAAGGAAGAACTCGTCGCCGAAATGGCCGCTGCGTTCCTCTCCGCCCATGCGGGCATCCAGCCAGTGACCATCGAGAATCAGGCCGCTTACGTCGGCGGTTGGCTCAAACAGATTCGCCAGGACAAGAAACTCGTCATCACCGCCGCCGGGGCTGCTCAGAAGGCCTCCGATTGGATTAGGCAAACGATCTCACCGAAATAGCTTGCAACGTCACAAAAAACAGTTTTACTGTAATGCGCCGGGTTGGCTTAATCGCAGCTCCAGAACCAGTATCTAATAATTTGATGCGGGGTTTGAAGGGGTTGTCGCGTACTCTAGGGTTCACTAATATTCACGGGAGAGGGCAATGCAGCAGTCGGACGAGCCGGAACGAGAGCAACAAGAAAGCTCAACCGATAAGCCTAGCATGAGTGCTGGGCATTCTAAGAAAGCAAGGAGGAACAAACGCGTGGCTAAGCACTCGACTACTATTAATGCTGGTCAATTTACTGGATACCTTGCAAATCTTGTCCGCGAGGCTGGCGGCGGCGCGGGTATGACAGATAAACAAATTGTTCAAAATGCTTCTGCTGATCATTTTCGGATCCTCAAAGAGGCGTCGCAACCTCAAAAACCATCCGCTTCTGATAAGGGTTCTTCGCGAGGAAAGTAACATTAGACTAGCCCCACGAAATGGGCTGAAATCCTGCGAGCCGAATGCACCCGGCCATTCCGCAGTCATGCCTACCGTCAAGTGTTCGCTCAACAGAACCCTCGGTCGTAAGTGACAGAACGAGTCCTTGGTATCCCTTCGGTAGCTCGAGTTGCACTTGTGGTCCACTTGGATCGCGCCAGAGCCCCACTACCCTAGATTCTTGGTGCAATTGGTCCCTTGTGCGACTAAGGGAAACCATCCCTAGGCTCGAGAGCGTGAGCACGCTACTTCCTGGATCATCCGCTAACACTGTTGCATAACGAGCACTCCAGCGAGTTACCAGCTGAGGGCCATCCAAGAGAAGACATATCACCAAGTTCGGGCCTACAGCCCGAACGGTATCGGCCACAGGGTCCGGCCGAGCTAGGTCTTCACACACTAGAACCGTAAAGGCGGTAAACGCATCAAGGCAAAAAAAGTGTAATTCCCGTCTCGGGAGATCAATCCCTTCCCACCACATCGTATCTGGCCGAAACGCAGAGCCAAGTCCATATGTCGTCACTTGGCTCCGATCCAGCGCCCAACGATGATGCTTAAATTGCGTTGGATAATAAAGTGACGGCTTTTTCGGGTTCCACCGCTGAAGTCGCCGTATTATCACGTAATTATTGCCCAAGGCACCTTCTCTTGCTGGAGGGTCATAGACTCCGCTAGCCACAAACTCTAGGTGCGGCAAGAAATCTTCAGGAAAGATTTTGGAAAAGTCGGTCGCTCTAAGCGCCATTTCAGGCAGAACCAATCCGTGAACAAAGCCAACGGCTTTCTGTGCAGACTCTATTAACTTTTCGACCTGGCCCCTAAATTCACTGATGTTTTTGATTGCCTGAGCATCAAAGGAAAAAAATCGATCTCCAGTCGGCGGACGCCCGCCTAAACAATCGAAGGGGCCACGCATGATTTTGAACTGCGATGGATTGATTTCAAAAGGCCAAGGTAGGAGTACTAGGTTGTATGGTCCAGCTTTACTAGCCACTTCCTCTAGTACGACGCCGCCTCCCCCATCGGTTATGCCTAGTCGGGTTACTGCTTGGTCACG
>JBKJYI010000454.1:0-4829 GCA_046715855.1 Phycisphaerae bacterium | reverse complement strand
GTTCATGCGAAGGTACTCGGCGGCGTCTGCGAGAACCAGGTGCTTGCCGTCGGGTGTTAAATCCGGGTCCGCGTCCAACACGGGAACTTTGCCCAGGGGCGTGTCGCCGGGTTGAAATGTCCAGCAGATAAACGCGGTAAAGCCCCCCGTTTCATCCTGCAAGTCCCGAACCAGCCGCAGGTGCTCGATGCGTTCGGGAATGGTTTCGATGTGCCCGAACATCATGGTAATGCTGGTTCGCATGCCGATGCCATGAGCCTCGCGCATCACGTGAAGGTACTGGCCGGTCGTGGTCTTGCCGCGGGCAATTTTATTTCGCACCCGGTCCACGAGGATTTCCGCTCCTCCCCCGGGGATGGAATCCAGCCCGGCCTCCTGCAATCGCAGGAGAATATCGCGCACGGGCATGCCGAATATTTCGTGGAAAGCATGGATCTCCGGCGGGCTGAAGGCGTGGATATGGATTGTGGGATAGTCGCGTTTGATGAAGCGCAGCAAGTCCAGATACCACTCGAACGGCAGCATCTCGGCCGGGACCAGTCCCCCCTGCATGAGAATCTGCGTTCCGCCAATGGCGAGAAGTTCTTCGATTTTCTGACCGATCTGTGCGAAGCTAAGAATGTATCCTTCGGGCAGATCGCGCCGGCCCGTGTCCACGCCGGGGGGGTCGGCTTTGAAATTGCAGAAGATGCACTTGGCCGTGCAGTAGTTGGCGTAATTGATGTTGCGGTCCACCACGTAGGTGCGATAGGGCTCGGGGTGGAGGCGCGTGGTGATTTCGTGGGCCCGCCGGCCCAGCTCGTGGATGCTGCAATTCCGATAGAGCGCAAGCGCGTCGCTATCGCTGATCCGCGTGGCGCGGAGGGGTGGAGATAGTTGGGCGACGCTCATGCGAATACCAATCCTTCCACCGGATTGATCAGCCCGTGCTTGCCGGCGAGTTCGAAGAATTTTGAGATGGCCTCGCGCTGGCGAGGACCCATGCGGAACTTGAGGCGTTTGGTCAGGTAGCGCTTGGCCAGCGTGACCGGCCAGTTGAGTCCGGGTCCGTAGTCGGCGGCGATCAATTCCGCCGACGCTTCGCCTCGATCGCGCGCAGCGGACAATTTGGCGGCGAGCAGTGACACGTCCAACTCGCGCGGCGCGGCCCAGACGGCGAAGACAAAGGGAAGCGAGGTAAGCGTCTTCCATGCCGATCCGAGATCAGTCTCGATGTGGTAGTCGATGAGCGTGTGATTTACGACCTTGTCGCCGATGAGGAGAACGGCCTCGCATTCATCGATGGTCTCGTTGCCTTCGAAGCGGATAATTTCCAGTTCGCGATCGTACAGCTCGCGCCACAAGAGCGTGGCAAGCACCACGGATGTGTGCGAGTCGCCGTCCACGTGCAAACGACGGATTGCGCCGGGCGGGACGCGCGAAAAAACCCGCACCGTGAGGGTCTCCCCATCGCAGCCGATGCAGGCATCGGAGACGATTTGCCACTTGCGGTCATTTCGGACCAGGTCGATGACGGGCAGCAACGCCGCGTCCACCGTTCCGGCGTCGAGCAGTGGTGCGAGCCGCGAGGGCACGTCGTGGATCATGCGGATGGCCGGGTCGCGGTCGAGACCGTCAATGAGCGGCTTGGCATTGAGGTAGCAAACCACGCCCAACCGCCAGAAATCCAACTTGTGCCGACCGACTGTCACCGCCTTCTCCAGGTTTGTGGCTGTTGCCGTATGCGTGTTGATTATAGAACAGTCGGCGAGACATTCACACCGACCGACAGCTTGGAGAAGTTTTCAAAGTTTTTGGAAGGCCGTTTGACAATCGCGGGACGAATATTTACTGTTCCATCGCTTGAAGTCACTTCGCATAACCAATCTCCTTTTGAGTGCATTCGCCGCAGTCGGCGACATGGGCTGTGCAACAGATTCGGCGCGCATTCAGATCACCGAACGGCCAAGCACGCTCGAGGTTCGACGTTATCAGGAGACTTTTGACGAAGCCTATTACGATCTTGGTCCTTCGGGAAATTTGCGGCTGGTTTTGCGAAAGCGTCAGCCCGCAAGCATGGAGCGCGACGAACTCACGCAGACCATCGTCGTGGAAAGCGTGTGGCGGTCGCTGCCGGGCGTGACTGTGGCGGACCGCAGCCAGATTAACGGCACGGTGACCTATGGGCTGGCTGGAGAGCGAATCGTACAGAATCTTAGCGGCGCGGGTTCGGTGTTTTATTACGAGAATGACGCTGGCAATCGACTGACCGGCACACTGGCTCACGTTACACTGGAATCTCAATCTCCCGAATTAGGCGACGGATTTCTCCAGCGGATCGAACTTTGCGGCGACTTTTCGGCGAGCCGCAACCCTCATCAGGCTTTACATGTCACGAACGAAATAAAACTCGAAAAGCAGAGTCTCGCGGCTACTCGCCCAAATCGAGATCAATAAGTACCCCCTAAAGGTCGTTTGGTCATCACGAAATTAGCCAGCTATAGATGCGGTGAGAACATCTTGAGCGCTCCGTCGCGAAGGCGCGCGAGTCTGGGCCGAGCGCGGATCTGCTCCAAACTGACCTCCGGCGTGTTGGCGATGCGTCCTTCGAGCCAGTGGTGCAAATTTGACGCCAGCACCGGGTCGTACGCCTCCACATTGAATTCGAAGTTGAGCCGCAGGCTTCGCGGATCCATGTTCGCCGAGCCGAACAGGCACCAGCGCTCATCCACGATCATGAGCTTGGTGTGCACAAAAGGCGGAGGAAAGCGAAAAACTCGAACCCCCTTTTCCAGCACCTCCAGAAGATACGAATCGGCGACCCATTTCAATATCCCGATATCGACCACGGACGGCAGCCAGAGCTTTACATCCACGCCTCGTAGCGCGGCCATGGTCATGTTCATGAGCAGCGGCGAAGTGGGGACGAAATAAGGAGTCATCACGTGAATTGATTTTTGGGCCGAAGCGAATGCGGCGGCGTACATCCAGTGATTGATCTCGAAATCCTCGTCAGGGCCGCTGGCGATCCCCCTGCACAGGGACGTTCCCGTGGGGACCAGTCGCGGAAAGAAATTCTCGCCCGCGATGACCTCCTCGGTGGCCAAAGCCCAGTCTTCCGAGAAGGTATGTTGAACCTCGGCCACCACCGGTCCGGTAATCTCGAAGTGCAAATCCTCGGCCCGTTTGGGGTCTTCGGTGCGAGTCAGCAGATGCCGGGTGGATATGTTGATTCCCCCCACGTAAGCAACTTGACCATCAACCACCATCATCTTGCGGTGATTGCGTAAGTTGAGCCGGATGCGGCCAAATGGCAGGTGCAGAGGAACAAAGGCTGTCACCTTTGCGCCCGACTTGAGCAGCGTGCGACCAATGCGCGAATAGTTGCCCAGCGCGCCGATCCCATCGACCAGCAGGTAGACGCTCACTCCACGGCGAGCAGCCACGCCCATGGCCCGGGCGAACTCCCGGCCCACGTCGTCATAATCGAAAATGTAGCTGGCCATGGTGATGGAGTGCTTCGCGCCCGCGATCGCCGCAAGCATGCGCGGGTAGGTTTGCTCTCCATTATGAAGTGGCTCAACGCTGTTGCCTTCCAAAAGCGGCAGGCGAGCGACGCGGTCGGCCACAGTACGTAGGGGATGCAAATGAGAAACCAATTCGTGGTACGATGCTGGGGCCGAAACGATGGCCGTATCATAGGCGTCAAATGGACGCCCGCGGCGGCCCAGCTTGCGAATGGCCTTTCGTTGAACGCGGTTGATGCCCAGGGCCCAGTAGAGCCAGGGGCCGACAATAGGAAAAGTGACGGTGATCAAGACCCAAAGAGCCGCACTGCGCGGGTCTCGCTTGTTGATCATCGCATGGCATGCGGCAAAGATCGCCAGCACGATCCAAGTCGCGGCGAAAGCCCAGCCCAAATATTGCCAGAAGTCGTGCATCGGTGAAGTCTATACGCCGGGCCGGCAAAAAAAATGACAGGCCAATAATGCCCCCTGTTGAATCAAACGGATTCGGTGCTTGCGGAGCTTCCGCCCGCCTCGTTGGAGGGATGAGTCAAAACGAGGCTTTGAGTAAGTTGATCGACCAGCTCCCTTCCCGCCGCCAGCGAGGTGACGCCATGCAGGAACTCATCTTTCTGATTTCGGGTCAGAGCCTTTAGCGGATCGGCTGACGTGGTCCAAAGGCCCACTACGATATTCAATCGCTCGAATCGAGTACGCAAGCGTTTGCACAAGTAGCGGGCGTGGGTGACCCCGGAAGGTGGCAGTGCGGAGACGCAAACGATCTGGATCTCCTCTTTTTCCACGACGCCTATCATTTCGCCGGCTAGCGCGTCCACCGACATGCATCGTGCGGTGTGCCCTTCCTGGACCAGCACTTGAGCAAACATAATACCAACTAATTCGTCGGCCTCGTCGCGCGCCGGCAGGCAGAGGATATTTACGGCGGTGCGGCTGGGCACCATAGGCTCAGCCTGGCGTACGTCGACATTCGCTTGGTCCGCCTTTTTCTTTTCCGCTTTTTCCGCTTTGTCCGCCAATTTGGTCGTCGCCAGGCGACTTGTTTCACCCAACTCTTCGATCATTTCGCGCACATGCTCGCCGATGAACTTTTGCCGCGCTTCATCCAGGTTCTCCTCGTGCCGGTCAATTTCCGACATGGCTAGCGCAGGGAGTAGAACGGCGTCATAAACCTCGACGAGGGAGTGGTCTTCCAGATACTTTTCCGCCACGTCGAGGGCTTCCTCATGATCCATGACCAGCAGACGTTGGTAAAAGCGGTCTTTGGGCTCGAGCACGGGTTGATCACTGAGCATGATGTGAAGAAAATTGAGTGGGGCGACGTAC
>JBKJYI010000453.1:0-9866 GCA_046715855.1 Phycisphaerae bacterium | reverse complement strand
CGGCGTATCGCTCCAAGATTCAAATAATTGGCCGACCTCATATCGGCGGTCCACCTCGATGGTAAAAGGCGGCCCGCTCGGCGCACCCATTCGCGCTCGCGAAAGCCACAGTTTCTCCCCCTTATGTCGATACGATACCAGGCGCAGAACCAGCAACATCGCGCCGGGCATCGCAAAAAACGCGGCCGTCATCACAAATTCCAGCACGCCGTTCACCTGCACGCCCTTAACCACCAGGCGGCTTGGTGCGACCGACAGCAACGGAGTCGCGGCGACGATACTTGCGGCAATCGATCCCCAGGCCACCACGCGCAGAATGTTGGCGGCTTCGCCCGCGCGCATGGGCCAGTGATGGCGGGTGCGTAGCGCGGCGTAGGCCAGATAGAAATGGGCAGCAATCACGGCGACAACCGAGAGTACGGCCAGGGCGTCCCGCCAACCAAGCTGACGGCTGTTGGCGAAAAGCCCCGCGAGTCCCACGGCGCAAAACAGGCCGACGAGCATCGACGTGCCCGCCACCGTCAACCGAGTGCCGGTATGCCGGCTTAGGCTCGATGCAACAAGCTGCTCAATGTCCATGCTCCACCCGCACCAGGGACAGCGATCCGCAGTCAAACCCGTGAGGTTGTAATCGCATTCCGGGCATAGCAATTCGTTGTCGGTGACTTCGGGGGCTGCTTGCACGACTTATTATTCGCTGGTCACGGGATTTTGGTAGGGGTGAGAGTCGAGCCGCTAGCCGGCACGCGAACGGTCAGAGTCCTGGAAACCGTTTCTCTCTTGAGCTTTCCGGTCGCCCGCACCGTGTACGAACCGGGGGCGGCGTAGCGGTGAATCGGCTCGACGTCGGTGGACTCGGCGCCGTCGCCGAACTGCCAGTGCAGTTCCTGCAACGGAGGCGAAGTTCGCAGTTGAAACGAAAGCTCCAGCCCGTCGCCCGCTCCGGTGGGAGCCGCCCGCAGCCTCAACCAAGGCTCGTTGCGGATCACATGCTGGTAAAACTCCACGACCCGCTGCAGGCCGGTGGCCGGGTCATTGCCGAACGTGTCCGCACGAAGATTGGCCCCGTGGGCTCGCAGCCAGTCCACGCAGTCCCGCAGGTGCCCGCCCAGCGCCGCGTCGCGAGAGTTATATCGAATCAAAAGGGGCTGGTGGGAATCGAGGGGTCGATTCATCGCCTTCAAATCTTCGACGCGGAATCGCGGTTCGGAGAGAGCGACGGTGCGAAAGGTATCCGGCGCGCCCAAAGCGGTGACGAATGCGGGCAGGGCTCCGGTTCCCTGGCCGTACATCAAGATGCGGTCATCGGAGATCGACTGGCCGGCGCGAACATGATCAAGCACAGATCGAATGTGACGCTCGTCCTCCGGCAGCTTTTCGATTTTCCCACCACTCAATAATTGCGGAGCCACCACCAGGAATCCGTACTTGTCGGCCAATTCCCGCCACTGCGTGATTTGACCACGCGATGATCCGCCCCAGCCGCCGTGACAGGCCACCACCAGTGGCCACGCTTGATCGCTGCGATAGGCAGCGGGCCGGTAGAGCAGGTATTCGCGCCCCAGAGCGGGTTCCTGACTGACGATCACGGAATCCGGAAGATCACGTGCGCCAAGGGACGCGCAACCGGTCGCCAAAAAGCAACCCAGAACGGCCAGAAGAGTGGAGGCTATTGCGAAACTCCCGAGAGGAAAATCACCGCGGAGGCGCAGAGATCGCAGAGTTGTGAAATAACGTTTTTTTCTCTCTGCGTTCTCCGCGACTCTGCGGTAAATACCGGTCTTGGGATAGACTCTGGCAAACAATCGAGGTAGCACAGTAAATGACTTCATTTTTTGATTTCGTAACCGGATTCTGCAACAAATCTGGTGAATGTATCGCGAAATGCGGAAGTGTCGCTGTCGGTGAGGGTCCGTGCGTCATCGCCCAGCAGACAGCGGAAGGTGAGGCTGCGGTTTCCGCCGGGCTTTTCGTCGTCATAGCTGCCGACAAACCGCATTGATTTCAGCAGCGGGTGGCTGAATGCGCCAAGCTTCCGCGTTACTTCCGCATAGCGCTTCGTTCTTGGCATAACGAGGGTGAAGTCCATTTCCACGACCGGGAACGGCGGAATCACGCTGAGTTTTTCGGGCTTGCGGGGAAGCTCCGCCAATTGCGTCAGATAGAATTCCGCCCAGGCAATGCCCCATGCCCCGAGGTGCTCGTCCATCCGCCGACGCAGTGCCAGATCGACGACACCCACGCGGCCCGCCGCCGTGCCATCCATCACAATCTCTGCTGTGCGTTCGGGCTGTTCCCAGGGGCGATCTTTGGCTGAGGATGTTTCTTGAAACGTGACGTTGCGTCCAAAACGTTCCCAGGTCCACCCGCTGATCGCGGCCCGGAGTCGATCGTTGAGCTGACCCTCGACATTCTTTCCGCGCCGGGCAAGGACCAGGCCCATGTGGCGATATTCGGCGTCGCCTGCGGCGTGAAAGACGCTGCCAAGTTCCAGCAATGAAAGGGCGTCGAAATGAAATCGATTCTTGGGGATAGCGGCCAGCAACCCCGGCATCAGCGTTGCTCGAAGGCGATGTAGGCCCTGTCCTGCGGGGTTGCGCAGTTCCGGCGTGAGACCGGGATCAAAGCCGAGTTGCGCAAGCCATACGTCGTCGTACCAGAGATAGCCGTGAATTTCATGGAAATCGTGCGCGGTGGAGAAATATTGGAGAGAGCGCTGTTCAAGCTCGTGCAGCGGTTGGATCGCAAATGTTCGCGCAGTCGTGTGCGGCATGGCCGGAATGATGTTGTCGTAGCCGATGCGGCGAGACAGCTCCTCGATCACGTCGGCCTCGATGGAAATATCGCCGGTGGCACGAAAGCTCGGCACCACTACTTCCCACGCAATGCCAGCGTGTGACACTTCGAAACCCAGCGGCGAAAGCAGTTCGCGAGCTTCCGTCAGAGTGACTTCGCCTCCAATGATGCGGGCTACATGCTGGGAATGAACGCTGATGCGGACCGGCTTTGCCGGCGAGGGGAAGGCGTCCGACAGTTGGCTCGCGATTTTCATATCCGGAAACATGGTGCGGGCGAGATCCACGAAGCGACGAATCGCCAGGACGGTGTTGGCCGGGTCGAGCGATTTCTCGAAGCGGGCGCTGGCGTCGGTGCGCAGTCCTAGGCGCGACGCGGTGCGGCGAATGGTGGCGCCGTTGAAGTTGGCGGACTCGAGCAAGAGCGACTTGGTCGTTTCGGAAACCTCGGTTTCCAGCCCGCCCATCACACCGGCGAGGCCCACCGATTTACCCTTGCACTTGATCATCAGATCGGTTTTGGTGAGCTCGCGCTCCACGCCGTCGAGCGTCTTAAAGCGCTCGCCTTCCCCCGCCCAATCGACTTCGATTTGCCGAACTTTGTCCGCATCAAAAGCATGCATCGGCTGACCCAGGTCGAGCATGATGTAGTTGGTGAGATCGACCAGGGCGCTGATGGGCCGAAGCCCGACGTGTCCCAAGCGAAGCTGCATCCACAGCGGGCCCGGCTGCGTAGCTACGCCTTCGAGAATGATCCCGCTGAACCGGCGGCAAGCGTCGGGGTCGGCGATGGCGATCGGAAATTCCCCCCCTCGCTTCAAGGGAGAGGGTTGGGGTGAGGGTAACGGCTTCAGCGGTGTGTGGAGAATCGCGGCGATTTCACGGGCGATGCCGTAGTGGCCCCAGAGGTCGGGGCGGTTGGTGAGCGATTTGTTATCGATCTCGATGAGCCAGTCGTCGAACAGTTCGGCAGGCAATGCGTCGCCGGGCTTGAACTCGTCGGAGAGAAAGACTGCTTCTTGCCCGCCCATCTCGATCCCTACCGAGTCAGCGGCCAGGATCATCCCCGTACTTTGCCGGCTCGCCACAGTGGAAACCTTGATCTCCCCCGTTGCTTTTACCGACGCGCCTGGCGGCGCATAAATCACCTTGTCGCCAACGCTCAACTTCGGCGCCGCGGTCACAGTTTCGACTTGCTTGCCTCCACCGATCTCCAAAACCGCGAGTCGCGAATTACTCGAACCCCGTACCGGCGAAATGGATTTCACTTGCGCCGCGATCAACCCGCGCGCGGCGACCTCCAGCCGATGCACCCCGTCCACCTCGGCCGTGGTGCGCGTAAACACCTCGGCCAGCGCGACCGGATCAAGCCCGGCCGGCAAATCGACGTAATCACGAATCCAATTTAATGAGATCAGCATGTCGCCAATTCCGGACCGCTGATGCGCGTCGGGGTGACTATGGAACGCAGATCGCCATTATTCAAAACGCGGATATCGCGGATGCCGTATTTCATCATCGCGAGGCGCGTCAGGCCTAGCCCAAAGGCGAAGCCGCTCCACTCGTCGGGATCGATGCCGCCAGCGCGGAGCACATTCGGGTGCACCATGCCTGCCGGCAGGATTTCCACCCAGCCCGAATGCTTACAGGTAGGGCATTTCTTTCCGCCGCAGATTTCGCAGTTCATGTCAATTTCGATGCCCGGCTCGACGAACGGAAAGAAGCCGGGGCGCACGCGAAGCTTGACCGGCCGGCGCATGACCTCTTCCAGGAGAGTTTTGGCCATGGCGATCAAGTGCGGCAGACCGATGTCGCGGTCGATCATCAAGCCTTCGACCTGGTGAAATGTGTTTTCGTGCGAGGCGTCGATGGTCTCGTAGCGGAAGCACCGCCCCGGCGCGATCACGCGAAGCGGGGCGCCGAACTTCTTCATGGCCCGATGCTGGACCGGCGAGGTATGCGTGCGCAGCACCATGCCGCTCTTCAGCCAGAACGTGTCCTGCATGTCGCGTGCGGGGTGCGTCGCGGGAATGTTGAGGGCCTCGAAGTTGTTGTACTCGGTCTCCATTTCCGGACCGGCCTCGACCGTGAAGCCCATCCGCTCGAAGAGCCGCTCGATTTCCCACTGCACAGCCGTGACGGGATGCACGCTCCCCATCGGCCGCGGCGCGGGTGGGAGCGTGGGATCAAAATCTCTGGCATGAGCTTGCTGGGCCTGAGAGGTCGCCGATTGAATTTCAGCGAGTCGCGCTTCGAGAAGTGCCTTGATGCGGCCCTTTGCTTCGTTGACCAGCTTGCCGACCTGCCCGCGCTCTTCGGACGCATAGTCCTTGATGTTGGCGATGAGCGAGCCCAGCGAGCCGGTCTTCCCCAGCACCGAGTTATCCAGCGAGCGCAAAGAATCAGCCGCACTCAGCTGCCTGGCAGCCTGTGCGGTCTGATTTTCGATCTCAGCAATTTTGTCTCGAAGTTGCTGCAGGTCCATGCCGCGCTTTGTACACCCCGGCGTCTTGTCCGACAAGCGCCAGACTGCACTTCGCAGCGATCACGACGGCCAATCAAACGCGCAACGCAACGTCAATCCGTGCTTAAGGTGCTCCCTTGGGCGCGACAGAATCCTCGCTTGCATCGTCCTGAGCAACAGTCCAGACCAGAACTGCATGGAACGCCATTGGCGAACCCGCAGTCGCCAGGGCAGCTCGCGCACGTCTCGCCGCCATCGCAAATATCGTCGCCGCAATAGCTGCCGGTGACGCACATTCCATTCTGGCACGTATCGCCAAGACCGCACGACGTGCCGTTCGCATCGTTCGCCGAGCAGGTGTCGGTCGCTTCATCGCACGACTCGGAGCAATCCACGTCGCCATCGGGTCCCGGACACGCATTGCCCGCGTGCACGCAGACGCCGGCGCTGCTGCAGGTATCCGCGCCATTACAGAAAAGGTTGTCGTTGCAGGATGTACCCGCGGCTTTGAGAGGATGTGCGCACGACCCGCTGCCATTGCAAACATCGTTTGTGCAAGGGTTGCTGTCCGATGTGCATGCCGTGTCGGCGGGGGCATAACAATTGTCGGCCGCTTCATTGCAGACATTGGCGCAGACAGCGCCGCCCGTGCATGGATTGCCCGCATGAACGCTGCAAGTCCCCGCGCTGCATGAGTCGGTTCCATTGCAGTACAGGCCGTCACTGCAGGGCGTGCCTACGGACGCCGCCGTGTAAACGCAGCTGGTCCCGCTGAGCGTGTCCACAGTGCAAGGATTATTGTCATTGCACGAGCTCGGCGTGCCGGCGCAAACGCCCGACGAACAAGCGTCGTTGATGGTTAGAGAGTTTCCGTCATTGCAAAGCGAACCGTTTGCATCGTTTGCGGTGCACGCATCCACCGCTTCATTGCAGGATTCGCTGCAGTTGCTGTCACCGTCAGGCCCCGGGCATGGATTGCCGGCATGACCGGCGCAGACTCCGTTGCTGCAATAATCGGTCCCGTTGCAATAAAGCCCATCATTGCAGATGAGCCCGGCAGGTGCAGGGCTGTGCGAGCATGTCGTTCCGCTGACCGTGTCGATCGTGCAGGGATTTCCATCATCGCAATTGACGGTGATGGGCGTGCCCGTGCAAATGCCTGTGGAGCAACTGTCCGCTGTAGTGGCCGCGTTGCCGTCATTGCACGTCGAGCCGTCTGGATCGTTGGCCGTGCAAGCATCCACGGTCTCGTTGCAGGATTCGCGACAATTGCCGTCGCCATCGGCCCCGGGACACGGGTTACCGGTGTGAATGCTGCACGATCCATTGCTGCAGGAATCATTTCCGTTGCAATACAATCCGTCGTTGCACGATGAACCAGCCGGATCCGGTCCGGTGCAATTGTTCAGCGATTCATTGCAGGACTCGGCGCAATTCGCATCGCCGTCAGGCGGCGGGCACGGATTTCCCGCATGCACGCTGCATGCCCCCCCGCTGCAGGAGTCGGCGCCGTTGCAATAGAGACCATCGTCGCACGGCCCGGTTGTGTTCGTGTTAAAGCACGAGCCGCTTGTGCACGTATCGGCGGTGCACGGATTCGCATCATCGCAGTCGGTGTTCACCATGCATCCGCTGCCCGCACTCAAACAAGTCCGAGTATCGCGGAAGCTGGTGATGACGGGGACGGTAAGCGCCGGATCAAACTGATTCGTGCAGGTGATCGACGGGTTCATCGTGGTGCCCGGGCAGGTGCAATGCCCCGCGTTCCAGTTGTGGCCCAGCTCGTGGGCGGAAAGATCCGTCGCGCATCCCAGGCTCCCGCAACAATCCGCTTGGACCACCGAGTAGCCGTAGCTTCCGCAAATGGCTCCAATCCACGCGATGCCGATGGTGCTCCCATCGATGTTCTTGCCGGTGAACAGTTCGGCCGTATCGCGCGGCACGCTGGTGTGATTGGCCGCCCAGTGATTGCGAAATTCGTTCAACAGAGTCTGGGCGCTGGTTGCAGTATAGGGATCGGGCTCGGCAATTCGCACCACGATGTGGGAGATCACATGGCGAATGTCCACGTCCCGCTCGTACTCAACGTTGAGCCCGTTAATAATCGCGTTGATCCGATTTTCGACCGCCGGCACGCTTCCATACGCCAGATAAAATTCAACGTCGGCGTCGCATGCGACTTCCGCGACGCACAAACCGGTTCCGCAGGCGGCGGCCGCTATAGAAACGGCGCCTTCCATCATCTCCGGCTGCTTGCGCATTCCGTCATGCGCATCGCACTGTCCCATGGAGGGTATGACATCCTCGTTCCGATAAACGGCATGAAGATCGCGCTGTGCGCCGGCAATGCGCCCCGCGATCGGCTCGACCCAGAATCGATTTCCATCGGCGAGAACCACCTTGGCGTGCAGCCCATCATCACCCTCAAAAGCGGCCACTATGCTGCCGGGCTTCCCTGTGACGGTCCCCCGGTAGGTGCGCACCGGCCCGGCCGGAACCTCGCCCGTGATCCCCCCGCCAAAATCGATCTCCACCCGGTAGTCCGGCGACCGGACCGAATGCAATTCAAGGTCGAGTGTCGAAACCTCTTCATCCAGCGGAACCTCGACCGAAAGTCGATCCGCTTGCGCCCACATAATCTTTAGTGCCGCCACCTGGCTGGCTCTGAGTCCTAGAACTTCGTTGACTTGCTCAGGAAGTGGTCGAACATTCGCAGCGGGCGGCGCAGCAATCAACAGAGTGGACTGCGTCCCGCTCAAACCGCAGAACGCCAGGATCGATAAACAAACCAGGAACCGGTCGAATGGCTTCACTCGCATATTCATTCCCCCAAAGGCGTTACTGTTCCCCCCATGCTCACACGCCAAAGGTGACGATACGATATCGCCCCTGGCTCGCGCCCGATAAACAGCCATCGTAGGTGGGAGTACGCTAAGAACTTCGAGCTCGCGTCTGTCTCGTGAAATATATAGGACTAGGAAAAAACGAATTTCCACCCGCTCCAAAACCCTAAGCCCGGCGAAAGGGGTGCAAACGAGCTTGTGGCCGGTCTTTGAACCAGCTGAAAGCTACATGCACGCAAAAAAATCTTCAAAGGAGGAGTATGAATTGTCTACCGGCTTGCAACGGGTAAGCGCGTTAGGAGGAAGCTATAACTGGTTGCAAGTTGATGGAATTGACGAGAGCCCAACCGGACAAGTCACCAACGCGAAGGGCTTGAATTCGGCTCGTACATTTTGCTAACCGATCGAAGATTAGACGGCGCCCAATCAGGACCCGCTATAGTTGTTCGAGGCGATCGCGAAATCGCGCATATCCACATGGCCGCTTTGATCAGTATCAAAGCACTCGCACCCGCTTAGTACGGCGCCGCTAGGTCCGCTGAAACATTCAGTGAACAGCTCGTGGTCCATCAAATTGACCGCGCCGTCTTCCACGCAGTCTCCCGGCGGCAGCTCAAACCAGAATCCGCCGCTCAGCTCAAAACCACCACCGGCCATGTTTCCCGCGTCCGGTTGGCCGATCGTTCCCGATAACTCGAAGGCGCCGCCGGTGCTGCGCATCACGCCGCCGGAGTCAATTGTGCTCCGTACCATTTCAAACTCCTGGGCGAGGACGCAGGCCGCCAGGGCACAAAACACCATCGATATAGTTTTCATCTTCATGATTCAGCTCCTAAGCCGGCCTTTGCATCGTGTAAAATAACAATCTGTGGGCTCACTAGTCAACTATAGGGTGTTTCCTTGCAGATTCCCCACCGGGCCCGTTTGAGACAATTTGTAGGGACCACAGAACATTTTCTAGCTTCCAATAAAAGATCCGCCGGCCGGCGAAACGATGGTCATTCCCTTGCCGTTGGCCCCAATCACGATCGGGATCCCGCCGTTCTGCTGAGTATAAAAGCCCGGCACGAGGCTGATGGTCCCATTATCCACCACGGCGCCGATGGCCTGCATGATGTTGTGGAACGGTTCAAAAACGCCCCCGTTGCTGGGCAAGTCATAATCCGACGCATCGACATAGATAGGATTGGGTCCTGCAAAGTCTCGGAGAGCGGTCTCCAACGGGGCCCGGCTGAACCGGGTTGCACGGTTGTCGCTGCCCGTGCTGGTGCAGCCCCCGGCGGTATGAATGCCTATGGTCAGTCCGTTGGCCTCCCAGATTACCGGGCTGCCTGAATTCGCGGGCATGGTGTCCACGGTGTGTCGAATGAGATCGTTGTTGGCGGAAGCGAGCGTGCCCGTGTGTGTTTGAAGCGTTTGAGACGTGGCATTGCAATTATTCCCGCAACCGAACGCCGTGCCGGTTCCGTCGGGATCGCAGCAGGCAGCCCCGGTGCACACTCCGCCCCCCGGGCAATTTGCATTGTTGAAGCAATTGCCATTATGGTTCGTTCCTCCGTTGCAAACCGACCCTCCGCCGCCCCCGGGTGAATTGTCGATTCCGCAGCCGGTGACGCGAAGCACCGCTCCATTTGCCGGAATCGAATCGGTCATTCGAAAAAAGCCTTGCACGTTGTGGGCGGTTCGAAGCGTAGTCGTATTTGCTCCAAGCGAAAAAAGCATCCAATCCTGGCCCTGGCCGGTGTTCTCGCTGAGGATTGTCGC
>JBKJYI010000452.1:0-4435 GCA_046715855.1 Phycisphaerae bacterium | reverse complement strand
GGCCAATGACGGTGCTACCTTGGTAATCTCCCACACGCCGGGGACCGAACCGGGCGACTGGCAACCGACGCCGCCCGGGCTGGCATTTGCGGCACTGCCACAATGGGTTCATGTCACACCATTTGGCTTGGCGAGCGGATCGCAGTTTCGAGGCGCAGGGCCTCCCCCACTCACCAGCGCGGAATACACAGCCGCGTTTAATGAAGTGAAGGCCAAGGGAACCGCGACGAACAGCACGCGCACCCCAGAGGAAACCGAAATCGCCACGTTCTGGATTAATGGGCCGGGCACGGCGACGCCGCCGGGACACTGGAATTCCATCGCGCAGGAGATTGCCGAGCAGGAAGGGAACTCGCTGGCGGAGAATGCCCGGCTTTTTGCCTTGTTAAATATTGCGCTGGCGGATGCGGCGATCGTTTCGTGGGACAATAAGTACGCGTACAGCAATTGGAGGCCAATCACGGCGATTCGGTCCGCGGACACCGACGGAAATGATCAGACCGAAGCCGATCCGGAGTGGACTTCGTTTATTCCGACGCCGCCATTTCCGGATTACACTTCGGGCCATAGCACGTTTAGCGGGGCGGCGGCAGTGGTTCTCGCCAAGTTCTTCGGTACGGACAACATTTCGTTTGACACCAACAGCGACGCGCGGCCGGACATTATTCGCTCGTACGACAGTTTCTCAGAAGCCGCCGATGAGAGCGGTAGAAGTCGCGTGTATGGTGGAATCCACTGGGAGTTTTCCAATCAGGACGGGCTCAGTAGCGGCCGGGCGGTTGGCGAATATGTTTCCGACAACCTGCTCAAGGCGCTGCCCAACAGCGCACCGCGACTGCGTGTATGCGGCACTTTGAATCTCGGCGGACTGGCTGTGATGATGCTGTTGACTGCTTTGAGATTTGAGTCCCGGCGGCAATAGAGCAGATTCACCCACGCACGCGGAGTGCAATTCGCCCTCTCCCTGAACAGGAGAGGGTTTTTTGTTATGATGTAGAGCAATGGCGTCTCTCTTTTCATTAACCGAGGAACAGCGCGCTGCAGTCACGATCACTGGGCAGAGTGTGATCGTCTCGGCTGCGGCAGGTTCGGGCAAAACGACGGTGCTCGCCGAGCGGTGCGCCTACCTGGTTTGCGACGCGCCGCTGGCCGAGCGGTGCGACGTTGAGCAACTTCTCGTACTTACCTTCACGGAAGCGGCAGCCGGGGAAATGCGATCTCGCATCGTGGACGCCATCCGACGCCGATGCGAAGCTGCACCCCTTGATCAGCGGTTGAGGGAGCAGCAGGATCTCGCCGAAGCTGCGCAAATCTCAACGATTCACGGTTTTTGCCTTTGGATGATTCGCCGATGGTTTGATCTGGCCGGCATGGATCCGATGGTGACGGTGCTGGACGCCGAAGAGGCCTCGCTGCTGAAAAAGGAAGTGCTCGATGCGCTATTCGAGCGGCTCTATGCCGCGAATCCAGCGGGAAAGACCCTTCTGGGCGAGGATCTGCTTGATCGCGAGGCAATCGGGAACGGCCGCACAAAAAGCAATATTCCGTGTGCCGGTTTCACCGATCTCGTCGAGGTATACGGGCTTGGGGAGGACCGGGACATAGCCCGGTTCGTGCACAAACTATACGAATTCAGCACGTCACTGCCCCATCCCGAAATATGGATGCGCGAAGCGGTAACGAATCTGACAAGCCCTCAGCAGGCGCTCGACAGCCTGGCCAAGGAGTTGCGCGCCGAACTTGAATTGCAAATCCCTTACTGCCAGAGCGTGGCACGGGCTATTGAGGATGGGGATGCATGCGGACACGACTATGCCGGCCGCGTTCGGACTTACGCCGCTGTATTGAAGAACTGGCAAGATCTTTTGGATCGAGCTTCGAGCCCCGTTGAAGGGCTCGATCAGATCCGCGACCAAATCGAAGAATTCGATTTTGAGAAAGTTTCCGCGGCGCGAAATCTTTCGGAGGCGCAAAAGGAGGCACGGGAGCGCGCACGGGGCCTGGCGGACGAGGTGAAGAGATCGTTCGCGAAACGGCTTCAGGAACGATTCGGATTTTTCTCAAGCCAGGAGTGGAGGGCCGGACTTGCACAAGTTGCCCCGGCGGTGCGAACACTTGTTGAGTTAGTACAGGCTTTTGGTGCGGAGTATGCGGCGCGAAAACGGCAACTGAACGTCTTGGATTTTTCGGACTTGGAGCGGCTGGCCTTCGATCTGGTTGCGGGTCCAGAGGAACATCGCACCTCGCCGGTCGTTGCGGCGCTGCGTGATCGTTACGCACATGTCCTGGTCGATGAATTCCAAGACATCAACCCGGTGCAGCAGGCGATCCTGGAGGCCGTCAGCAGGGAAGACGATCCCGCACGGCCCGGCAATTTGTTTGCCGTTGGGGACGTGAAGCAAAGCATCTACCGGTTTCGCCTGGCCGAACCGGAGATTTTCCTGGAACGGCTTGGTCGGCTTGCGAATTCGAGTACGGGTCCATCACAAAGTCAGTTGGGAACTGCCTTATTTTTGCAGAGCAATTTCCGGAGTCGGCCCGAGATCATCGACGCCGTGAACTTGGTATTCCGGCTGCTCATGTCCGGCGCGGGCCACGGGCTGACGTACGATAAAAATGCGGAACTGCGTGCGGGTCTTCCCCAGCCCGAGACCGACGACCATGTTCCGGTCGAGTTTCATCTGCTCGAGCGCCGGATGACACATGCCGCCGACAGCAACGTGACGGACGAATCAGATCAGAGGGACTCCGAGTACGCACTTTCTCAGGACCCAACGGGCTGCGATGGACTGGAACGCGGCCCGCGGGCCAGCGATCCTCCTTCGCGGTGGGACTCGATCATTCGCGAAGCCTATCTCATTGGCACGCGAATTCGCGAGCTTACGTCACGGGCAGCAGACTCCAAGACATCGAGGCTACGTTACGGGGATTTCGCCATCCTGCTGCGCTCAACGAAAATCAACGCAGACCGCGTGGCCGGGGTGCTGGCGTCGATGGGTATACCGTCGCACGCGGAAGTCGGCGGGTCGCTGATGGGAGCGCTGGAGGTGCGGGACGTCGTCGCCGCACTGCAGGTGCTGGATAATCTTCAGCAGGATATTCCGCTGGGGGGAGTTTTGCGCAGCGGTATATTCGGTGATCGTTTCACCGAGGATGAACTGGTCGAGATTCGACTCATCGATCGTCAAATGCCCTTCCACGCAGTGGTCCGAGAGTATGCCGATCGCGGACGCAAGCCGCTTCTTCGCCAGCGGCTTCAAATCCTCCTTCGACGAATCGGAAATTACCGCGAGGAAGTGAATCGCCGTCCGATCGCTCAAACCCTGTGGAACCTTCTTGAGCGGCAAGGGTACATGGCCTTTGCGTGCGGGTTGCCCAACGGAGCACAGCGCCGAGCGAATCTGCTGAAACTCTACGACCTCGCACGGGGATTCAGCAGCTATCGAAGACAGGGTTTGCATCGGTTCTTGCGGCTTGTTGAATCGCTGGACGACGAAGATCAAACCATCGCTCTTGCGCCCGCGGGTGGCGCCGGGGACGACGTCGTTCGCATCATGAGCATCCACCACGCGAAGGGCATGGAGTTTCCGATAGTTTTTGTGGCCGGGCTGGGAACGAAATTCAATCTCGGCGACCGCAATGGACGAATGATTTTTGAACGAAAGTCAAAGATTGGATTGCGCGGAATCGACACGCAGCGGATGGTTGAATACCCGACGGCGGTCCACCAATTGGTGGCGTCCGAAGTCGAGCGGAGCACGCGGGACGAGGAGCTTCGCGTGCTCTATGTGGCCATGACGCGGGCCAAAGAACGATTGATACTGCTGGGGTCTGTGGAGCGCGTGAATGAGTGCGAAGGCCCGATGAAAATGGGAGTGGCCGACCTTACTTCGTTCGGGATTGCGACCGCGACGACGCCGCTGGATTGGTTATTGCCCGTGCTGCGCAGTGCCGCGGATGGATCGGTGAGTGGGTTGGCGGGAAGAACCGGTTCGCGACCAGTGTTCCGGGTCACGCTCCACGATGGAAAAGAGATGGAAAAGTGGGTGCTGGGCTCTTCGTTCGATCGCCAGCATGAGAAAATGCTGGAATCCGTGTCACGTCTTGAATCTTTGCCATCGAGCGAATGCGCAGTCGAGGGTGCACCCGATGTGGAGAAGGCGTTGAGTCGGATGAGAGGCTTTTACCCCTGGCTTGCGGCCTCATCGGTTCGAGCCACGGTGGCGGCCAGCGAATTTCGATCGGGAGACCTCTCCGGGAAAGCGCGATCGTTCACCATTCTACCCGGCGTAGGAGCAGAAAAATCGTTAAACAAACCCGTTAGCGCAGTCGAGCGCGGCGTGGTGAATCACCGCGTACTCCAGCACATCAATTTTGATCGTGCCCGCAATGCCGCCGGTGTAGCGGCGGAACTGGACCGCATGGTGTCGGAGGG
>JBKJYI010000451.1:0-11581 GCA_046715855.1 Phycisphaerae bacterium | reverse complement strand
GAGTAACCTTGATCGACGAGGAATTTTGCCGCCCAGATGCCATCTTTGACGCTTTTCTCGCGGTTTTTGTAGTTGTCGGCCTCGATGAATGCCTTGCCGTATCCGCTGCTGCCGCGCGGGTTAGGGGCGAGTACGCCGTAGCCCTGCGAGACGAAGTACTGGAACACCCGGGTGAAGGAGGGGCGGAACTGTGACTCGGGTCCGCCGTGGTATTGGATAATGAACGGGATTTTCTTGCCCTTTTGGTAGTCGGCCGGCAGGTACACAAACGCGGGAATTTTCGTGCCGTCGAAGGATGGGTAGTGAACCAACTCGGGCAGGCGGAACTTGCTCACGTCAATGCCCTGCGTGTCAGCCTGGGTCAGCACGACGCCGGGCTCGGTTGGCTTGGTGGTGTCCCATTTGTAGATGAGGCCCGGGGTGTTGGCGTTGTCGAGCGAGTAGAGCATGTAGGGACCGCGGAAGGTCACGTTGCCGACTAGCCCCTTTGCCAGCGGTGGCCCTTGCATAGGCGAAAAATCGTTCGCCTTGCGCAGGTGAAGCGTGCTGAAGCCGTCTTCGTTAACAGCTACGGCGAGGATGGTGCGGTCCTCGTTGAAGCCGGCTCCGTCGATTTCCTTGCCAGCGAGGTCGGTGAGGATCGGCGTGATTTTTCCGCTGACGAGGTCGATAGAGTGAAGGGCCATCAAGTCGCCCTTGTAGTTGGTGTTCACGAGAAAGTTCTTTTCGTCGGCCGTGTAGCCCACGCCTTCGAAACTCCACTCTTCGCCCTTGGGCGTGATTTCTCGGGATTCTCCGCTGCCGAGGTTGACTTCGAACAGTTGCGAGAACGAGGCCGAGGTGTACTTGGTGACCATCAGTTTCGAACCGCCGCGGTTGAAATCGACGGGATCGTGGTGGCCTTTTGCGGCGTAGGCCTTTTTCGGCTTCCGCGATTCGAGATCCATGATGTAAACGTGGAAGTCGGATGGGGATTCATCGTTGGCCCGGTAGGCGAAGGCTTTGGAGTCGCGTCGCCATAGCGGGTTGGCATGGACCACCTTGGGATCGACGAGCAGGTCTTCGAGCTTGTCTGTGGAAGTATTCATCAGGTAAAGGCTGAACTGCTCGCTACCGCCTACCGCGGCGGTGATGGCGATCCACTTGCCGTCGTCGCTGAGGTCGTAGCCGCCGATGCCGTCCTTGAAGGTGGTGAGCTTGACGGCGTCCTTCTGTGTTTTGCCGGGAGCGACCTTGTAGAGCTGGTTGATGCCGTCGGGATTGAAGACGAAGTAGAAGGTCCCGTCGGGCGTGAGGTCGCCTGCGACTGGCCAACGCATTTTGATGAATGGATCAATTCCCTTGGGTGCATCGGCGTGAAGAATGTTCGGCGCGAAGAAGGGGGCGCACAGTAGGGAAGTCCAAATCGTCCGGGTCGCGTACTTCGATGTCATCTCGTGGTCTCCAAATGGTGTCGGGTGCCCGCTGTTGTAAGTACGCTGCTGAATATAGGGGAAAATAGGCCGCGTTCAAGAGAAACTACGGATTACACCTGAGCGGAGGGCAAGAATTAAGAGGGGGTATGGGCGGCCGCGCGGAGCCATTGGACAAAGCGGGCGAGGCCGTCGGCGAACGGAGTTGAAGGTTGAAAACCGAGTTCGCGGGACGCCAGGGTGGTATCGGCGAAGGTTTGGTTTACGTCGCCGGGCTGGAGCGGCAATCGCTCGATGACGGCTTCGCGGCCGAGAGCTTTTTCAAGGGCGGCGACGAGATCGCTGAGCGAAATGGGATTGGAGTTGCCGAGGTTGTAGGTCGCGAACCCGCTGCATTTTTCAATCGCGCGTTGAACTCCGCGGACAATGTCATCGACATAGGTGTAGTCGCGCTGCATGGAGCCGTCGCCGAAAACGGGGATGGGCTTGCCGGCTTCCATGAGTCGGGCGAATTTATGAATGGCCAGATCGGGGCGCTGTCGCGGACCGTATACGGTGAAAAATCGCAGGCACGTGGTGGGAATCGCGTAAAGGTGGTGGTAGGTCCGGCAGAGCAGTTCGCCAGCGCGCTTGGTCGCCGCGTAGGGCGAGATTGGGGAGTCCACGTTGTCTTGCTCGGCGAAGGGCACTTTTGCGTTGTTTCCGTAGACGCTGGAGCTGCTGCCGAAGATGAACTTGCAGCCTTTGGTTTGCCTGACGGCTTCCAGCAGGATCATCGTCCCGCGAATGTTCACATCCTGGTAGAGGAGCGGCTGCTCGATTGAGGGCCGTACCCCCGCTTTAGCGGCGAGATGAACCACGGCATCTGTATCAGATCGGATCGCCTTCAATGCGTCAGCGCTGTTTCGAATATCTCCCTCGACGAGTTTGAATCGCGAATTGGTGGCCAACTCGGCCACGTTGTTCCGCTTGATCTGGGGTTTGTAGAAATCATCGAAGTTGTCGAGGGCGGTGACGGAGTGGTCGTCACGCAGAAGAGCTTCGCATAGATGCGATCCGATGAAGCCTGCTCCGCCTGTGACGACAATGTTCATGCAAGATTTCTCAGGCGGGTTCGCGGGTTGGTCGGCCTATGCAGATATATCGGAATCCTCGGCGGGCCATGGTAACGGGTTCGTACAGATTGCGTCCGTCGAAGATCAGGCGGCTGCGAAGTCTGGCGGCGAGCATGTCGAAGTCGGGGGTTGGAAATTGCGGCCAGTCGGTGAAGATCACCAGGGCGTCGGCGCCGTCCAACGTTTCATAGGCATCGTCGCACAGAGTGACCGTTGATCCGAGCTCGACTTTGGCTTTGGGGATGGCTTCCGGGTCGTGGGCCCGGATTTTGAAACCGCGCTCAGTGAACATGCGAATTGCTGCGATGGCGGGTGACTCGCGAACGTCATCGGTCCAGGCTTTGAATGCCAGGCCCCAGACGGCCAGCGTGGTGGATTTTCCGGCATCGCCGAAGTGTTCGATGACGCGGTGAGCGAAGCGCTTGCGCTGGCGCAAATTAATTTCCTGGGCAGCCGCTGCGAGACTGGCGGGGAACTCGACGGCCTTGCCCATGGCGACCAGGGCGTTGACGTCTTTGGGGAAGCAAGAACCGCCGTAGCCGACACCGGGGTAAAGGAACGCCTTTCCGATCCGCGTGTCGGATCCGATTCCGCGACGGACGCTTTCGATGTCGGCCCCGTACTTTTCGCAAAGCCCACTCATTTCGTTGATGAACGAGATACGCAGGGCGAGCATGGCATTGGCGGCGTACTTGGTCATTTCGGCGCTGGCCGGGTCCATGATCAGGATCTTTTCGTCGCGGCGCATGAAGGAGGCGTAAATCTCGCGCATGATTTCGCCGGCTGCCGGATTGGTCGTGCCGAGGACGACGCGATCGGGCCGGGTAAAGTCCTCGACGGCTGCTCCTTCTTTGAGAAACTCGGGATTGCTTACGTAATCGAAAGGATGAATGGTCTGTTCTTCGATCGCCCTGGTAACTTTTCGGAATGTTCCCACGGGCACGGTGCTTTTCATCACGACCACGCGGTAGCCGTCCATGACTTTTCCGATGGTGGCGGCCACCTGCAGAATCGAAGATAGATCGGGCTCGCCATTGGACCCTTCCGGTGTGCCGACGGCGATGAAGATGATGCGGCCGTGTTTTACGGCTGATTCCAGATCGGTGGTGAAGCCAAGCCGGCTGGCTTTTTGGTTGCGTTGAACGATTTCGGCCAAGCCTGGTTCGAATATGGGAATCTCCCCAGCGTTTAGCCTGGCAATTTTTGCGGCATCCTTGTCTACGCATAGGATTCGATTACCGCTGTCTGCCAGGCACGCGCCTGCGACCAGGCCGACGTAACCGGTTCCTACTACTGTTATGTTCATTGCCTTGTCCTAGCTGATTGCCCGACTTTCAGCTGTACGAGCGTCCGCGCGAACTGAAGTTCGCGGCTCGCAATCCACTTTGCCTGGGAGGGGATCATTGCTTTAACAGGATATCGACAATCCGCTCTGCGGCCTTGCCATCCCAAAGGTCAGGTCTTTTTCCCCTGGGCGGGCTTTTCCGTACTGATTCATACGCCTGCAGGATGCCGCTGGTGCTGCTGCCGGCCAGGCGGTTGGTTCCCTGGGTGATGGTGATGGGGCGTTCGGTGTTCTCACGGAGCGTGAGGCAGGGGACGCCGAGGATGGTCGTCTCTTCCTGGATGCCGCCCGAATCGGTGAGCACCAAGGCAGAATCGGCAGTGAGCTTGAGAAAATCGAGATAACCCAAAGGCTCAATCAGTTGGATGTTGGGTTCTGCATGAATCCGTGCATCGAGGCCCATGGCGGTGATATTTTTTCGCGAGCGGGGGTGAACAGGGAAGACGATGGGCATGTCGCGGGCGATTCGTTCAAGAGCTGCAAGGATCTGCGAGAACGTTTCGGGGTGATCCACGTTGCTGGGTCGGTGAAGGGTGAGGACCGTGTATTGGCGGGGAGCTAAACCGAGATCGTGAAGGACGCTCGAATCATCGGCTCGCTGGCGATTTTTCAGCAAGGTATCGATCATTACGTTTCCCACCAGGTGGATTTTTCGATCGTCGACTCCTTCTTTTCGCAAGTTTTCGACACCGCTGGGTTCGCTCACCAGGAGCAGATCGCTGATCGCATCGGTAAGTACGCGGTTGATTTCTTCGGGCATGGAGCGGTCGAAGCTGCGGAGTCCTGCTTCGACATGGGCCACTTTGATTTCCAATTTCGCGGCTACGAGGGCGCATGCGATGGTGCTGTTGACGTCGCCAACGACGACGACCCAATCCGGCCGGCGTTCGAGACAGACCGGCTCGAAGCGCTTCATCACTTCGGCGGTTTGCACGGCGTGTGAGCCGCTGCCGACTTCGAGGTTCACATCCGGCTGGGGGATGCCGAGGTCGCCGAAAAACGATCGGCTCATTTTTTCATCGTAGTGCTGCCCGGTGTGAACGAGTTCAGGATCGATACCGGATCGCCGTCCCATCTCGGCCATGAGAGGAGCGATTTTCATAAAGTTGGGGCGTGCACCGCAAACGCAAAGGACTTTTCGCATGCTCCTTATATTATCGACCCCGTGAGTCGGGGTCTCCAGAGGGAGGGCCGGGCGCAACGGATCAACAGAATGGGTTCAAGAGTTCAAAGGTTCAAAGGTTTAAAGGTTCAAAGGTTCCAGGGTTCAATAGGTGAACCAAATGAGGGGGAAAGCTTCCTGAAATGAGGGGTTGTCGGCGGATAAAAAGACGAACGGAAGATGTCGCCGTGGCGATGCGACACCTTCCGTTCCGTCGTCCTTGCCTTATCCGCTGTGGCGCTCGCTCTGGATTACCGACGGCCGTGGCGACTTTCGTCGGCGATCATCCGGCGTCATCACGCCGCGGAAAGGCTACCTTCACTACTTCTTCTTTGCGGTCTTCTTCGAGGCCTTCTTCTTCTTCGAAGCCTTAGCGGCCTTGCGTTTCTTAGCCATGAGCGTCACCTCCTTTCTTGGAATAAATACTACACGTTGACTGGAGCCTGTCAAAACTTTTTTTGCAAATATCGCGCACTTCGAAGTCGCGCGGAGGGTTCGATGATTGCATTTTGGTCGACGCCGAAACGGCCTGATGCCGTGAGCGACACGGTGTGGCACGGACTGATGCGTGTTTTCGGTCGGTTTTAGCGGATGGAAATTGCGTCACGGTTCGCGTCGCGCAGCGTTGATTGATTTTCGCCGAGAGCATGCCGTCTTTATCGGCCATGTTGACCGATCGCATCACTTTTGCTGGCCGCCAGGATTTCGACGATGCGAAGAAAAATGCAGGAATCACCGTGTGATTCGCGCGGCGTCGAGGCGCAATCCGGAAAGAATTTCGTAAGCAGAATTTGGTCTGCGTGTTACAAGAGTCAATCGTATGCAAGAGGTCCATCATCCATTTTCGGCTGATTCCCGGCTGGAAAATTTTTGCGCGCCCGGTCAGCGGCGTGGAGATTTTTCATTTGCGCGCAGGGAGCGCCACGTCATCCGCGCAAGTTCAATGGGCCTACCAACCCCCGATACTTCGCCAAGAAAAAAAATTTGAAAATTTTTCTTTTTGCGCTTGCGATGCGGGCGCGCTGAAACGGAATTGGAGAATTTCGAACTACGACGGCACTCGACGAACTTGACCCGTGCGCTACGGAAGGCGCGCGCCGTTGTACGAATCGAGGTTGCCTGCGCCGTTGAGAACGTCGATCAGTTTGAGCAGATCTGTCGGCGTAGTGACGCCCGACCGGTCCAAATCGGTCGACCAGATTTGCCGGGGGGGGCCGATGGCGTTGAGAAAGTCGATCAGTTCGAGAATGTCCACCGGAGCGCTGTAGCCATCACCGTTCACATCGGCGGGAAGAAATCCCACCCGAACGGCTGATTGCGTGGGTCCGTGGGTCACGGTCGTCCAGGCGAGGGGATCGATCGGCCTGCTGAGTGTTACTTGCACACCGTTATTGGGAATGGGTTGAATGCTGGAGACCGATGGTGGAGTACCGGCGAAGCCTTGTTGTTTGACCCGGAAGTACTTTGTGGCCGTGCAATGCGTCGGCTGGTTGAAAAAGAGAGTGACCTTGTTAATGCCCACCTTGGTGATTCCATTTGAGGCCAGCGGAGTCCTGGCATCAATGATGCCGTCAATCGGATCGCTGCGGATGAGCTGGGGAGGGCCCGTTGCGGGGACGATCTTGTACACTTCGCCGGTAAGCCCGGCGCGGTCACAAATGTAGATCTCTCCGGCCGCATCGGTTCCGAAGGAGGAGATACTTGAGATCGTCAGCGGGGAAGCGGGGGCTAATTCGGCGGTGCGGTTGGAAACGGTTGCGACTAAACCGTTGTAGGTCAGGCTCCAGATCTGCCCGCTGCAAAAATCGGCAAAGAAATAGGCGCCATCCAGGTCAGGGATTTCACAGCCGCGGTAAACGACGCCGCCCGTGATGGAACAGTGGCCTTCCCCGTGTGAGTAAACGTGAATGGGCGACTTGGATTGCAAAGTCGCGCAGTTGCACCCGCCAAAGATCGTGCACTGCGTTCCTTCCCGGCATGCCCAGCCATAGTTCTCACCGCCCAGGCTCGATGCAGGCTGGAAATTCAGCTCTTCCCAATCGCTCTGGCCTACGTCCGCTATCCATAGATCGCCAGTCTTGGTGTCGAAGGAATTTCGCCAGGGATTCCGAAGCCCAGAAGCCCAAATTTCGTCTTCGCCGGTGCGACCGACGAACGGGTTTCCGGGCGGAATTCGATAGTCACGCAGGTCGTCGGCGGGGAAACTGTCATGGTTTACGTCGATGCGCAAGATGTTTCCGAGCAAGTCTCCGACAATGGATTGGCCGTGATTGTTGGGGTCCGCTTGATCGCCGCCGTCGCCGAGCGCAATGTAAAGATAACCGTCGCGCCCAAAGTCGATCCACCCTCCATTGTGATTGACGAATGGTTGAATGACGAAAAGAATCGTGTCGCCATCGGGGTCCGCCTCGTCGGGGTCGGACTCAGACGCGGTGTACCGAGCGATCACCGTATCCCCGGCGGTGTCGGTGTAATTGATGTAGAATCGCCTGTTGTTGGCAAAATTCGGATGGAACGCGAGACCCAGCAAACCCTGCTCGCCACCAAGGCTTACAAGAGCTGAAACGTCCAAAAACGAAGTCGAAAGAATTTGCCCATCTTTAAGGATGCGGATGCGGCCTCGCTGCTCGAGAATGAACAAGCGCTCATAATCACCCGGAGCGTGAGTGACAAAAACTGGATTGCTTAATCCGGAGGCCACGCGAATTGTTGTCAGCGGGGTTGCAGCGTTGGCGGACAAAGCAAAGGCAACCACGGATATCGGCGTCAAATAAAAAAAGAAACGATTGGTCATTAATGGAAAACTCCCCGCAAGGATTAGCCCCCCCGCATCCCATTATAGAGATACGTCGTTCAATAGTTTAGGCACCTTTTGCGGCCTATAACTCGATAAATAGGGGCATGGGCACCGTATAGAGATCGGCGAGACCCTTCGTATCATGTTCATTACTCCTTCACGCGGCCCACTTCATCATTAGCAAAGTTCGAGAAGAGCCCGAACCAAACTGTGAACGGAGTAAGGACGATGCTCGGCACCCCATGTGGAACGCGGTCGGCTTGGCTGGACGCGCCGGTTTCTTTGGATCGCTCCCCCTTGCCCGGTGATACGAAGTGCGATGTCTGCATTGTCGGAGCGGGTATAGCGGGTTTGTGCAGTGCCTACTGGCTCACGAAAGCCGGCAAGAGCGTGGTCGTACTCGATGACGGTCCGATTGCCGGTGGCGAGTCGGGTCGGACGACCGCACATCTCTCCAACGAAATCGATGATCGTTATTTTGAAATTGAACGCACGCACGGGGAGCGGGCGGCCCGGATTTGCGCGGATAGCCACACGGCGGCGATCAACGCGCTTGAACAGATCGCGTACGATGAAAAAATCGATTGCGAGTTCCAGCGGCTCGATGGCTTCTTATTTTTGCCGCCGGGCGAATCCGAGGATGTGCTTTTCAAGGAATTGGCCGCCGCTCACCGAGCCGGCCTCAGCGGGGTGGAACGCGTCTCACGGGTGCCGGCATTCGATAGCGGACCGGCACTGCGGTTTCCGGAGCAGGGGCAATTTCACCCATTGAAATTCCTAGCCGGCGTCGCGCACGCTTTGGAGTCGAAGGGGTGCCGGATTTATACAGGCACGCACGTGGACGACATTCAGGCGGTCGAGCAGCGCCTGGCCGCTCAATCCAAACTTGGAACGGTATATGCCCAATCCGTAATCATCGCCACCAATTCGCCGTTTAACGATCGCGTGACGATGCACACCAAGCAGGCGGCGTATCGGACTTATGTCATCGGCGCGCGGGTGGCGCGCGGTTCGATCACGCGTGCACTCTATTGGGATACCTCGGACACGCCGGGCGAATTGGATGCTCCTTATCATTTTGTGCGATTGGCTAGCGATCTCAACGATCCCGACGGGTCGCATGAACTGTTGATAGTTGGGGGCGAGGATCATCACACCGGGGATGCAGGAAGTGATGCCCCGGCGCGCTGGCAGAAACTTGAGAACTGGGCCCGGGCCAGGTTTGCATCGATGGAGGATGTAGTGCAGCGCTGGTCGGGACAGATCATGGAACCGGTTGACGGCGTCGCCTTTATCGGTGCGAATCCGAGCGGTCCGGCCAACGTGTATATCTGTACGGGCGACTCGGGCATGGGGATGACTCATGGTTCGATCGCTGGATTACTTCTCACTGATTTGATTATGGACCGGCCGAATCCCTGGACGGAGCTCTACGATCCATCGCGCAAGCCGACTCATTCGCTTTGGGAATACACCAAGGAGAACGCACGAATCGCCGGGAAGTATTCCGACTGGGTCCAGTCCGGCGATTCGATTGACTCGCTGGAGCCTGGCACGGGCGCCGTGGTTCGGCGGAGGGTCAAGCTACTTGCTGTGTATCGCGCGGAGACCGGCGAACTGGTCGAGCACAGTGCCGTATGCCCGCACCTGGGTTGCATCGTGCGCTGGAACGGCGCGGAAAAGAGTTTTGATTGTCCGTGTCACGGCTCGCGGTTTGACGCCATGGGGCACGTGCTGAATGGCCCTGCGCCGTGCGATTTGAAAGCTCATTGTCCTGAAGCAGTGGCCGCAAGATAATACGAATGCCTTGAAGGAACTGCGCTTTAGCGGGCCGGCGCGGTGCGCTTCTCACAGAGCCGGCACACAACCGGGGGGCGGGTTATTCGTGGGAATGCGTATAAGCTGGCAGAATCAGGCGCGCTTTTGTTCGAACTCTGCTTTCAGGTCGTTGAGAAGCGGATCAAACTGGGCGGGCTTTTCGTAAATCCGGCAGATCGAGAGGCCGTTGAGCTGGTTCTTAAGGTGGTCCGCGGGCAGACCGGTAATGAAAAAGATGCGCAGCTCAGGTTGACGCTCGCGCAGGACCCGGGCGACATCCAGCCCGTCCAACTCCTCTTTTAACATCCAATCCGAGACCAGCGCCTGAGGCTTGAATGCGTCGGCGACGTCCATCGCTTCTTTCGCGGTACCCGCCATGCGCACATCGTACCCTTCCGCAGCCAGCACTCGGGCAAAAATGTCGCGAGCAACGGGGTCATCGTCGAGGATGAGAACTTTGGTCTTGGTCAATTGGAAGGCCCTTCCTGAGTCTGGGGTATCTTGATGGTAAATTTGGTTCCCGAGCCAACTTTGCTGTCGACGGTGATCGACCCACCATGGTCAAGCACGATGCCGTGACAAATGCTCAAGCCAAGTCCGCTTCCGCCCGTCTGACGTTTGGTGGAGAAGAACGGATCGAAGATATACCGCGTCGTCTCCGCCGGCATACCCGGCCCATCGTCGGCCACGGTCAGGCAAACATCATTATCGGCGGAAAAAGTGCTGAGCGTGACCTTGACATTGTCGCGTGCGGCTTCGGCCGCATTCTTGATCAGATTGATAATGACTTGCTCCATCTCGGTCATGCTCAGGGGAACAAGCGGAAGCGAGTTGGATAGGTTTAATTCGAGGCTCAGCTTGGACGAGTCGGCGTACGACCGAGCCAGATCGACCGCATGGCGGGCTACTTCGCTCAGATCGCCGGGCGTCTTGGCGGCTTTTTCCTCTTTGGCGAATTTCAAGATGCCCTTGACGATGCGCCCGCCGCGCTGGGCCTCTTCGCTGATGGTCTGGAATGCGGAAGGGAATTCCTCGGGTTTGCCGTAGCGGATCGCATGGTTTGCGGTCAGCAAGATGGAGTTCAGCGGGTTGTTGATCTCGTGAGCGATCCCGGCCGCCAGCGTGCCGATGGAAGCAAGCTTCTCGGATCGTTGAAGCTGTTCGGTCCTCTCGGCCACGATCTCCTCCAGGCGGTCGCGATGGCGGGTGAGTTCTTCCTCGGCCCGTTTACGCTCGTCCACATCGGTGCACACTCCGACGATGCGCGTGCCCTCGTCTTCCAGGACGCGACCGCGCATCTCGATCCAGGTTGCGCGGCCTCCTGGCCGGATGGTGCGGTATTCCACGCGGTACTCGCGGCGCTGGGCCACTGCCTGCTCGACGGCCTCTTTCAGTCGATCGCGGTCGGCTGCGAATACAGTCTGCAAAAGCTCACCGAGGTTTTTGGTCGCGACCTGGGCGGAGAGGAATCCGCCTTCCTGCACGGGCGACCAGATTAAATGGTCCGTGGCGACGTCCCATTCCCAGGCGGTCATGCGTCCGGCTTCCAGGGCAATTTTCAGTCGGGCGGTGGTCCCGGAGAGGGCGCGCTGATGTTCCCGGGTTTCCATCTGTCGCAACAGTGCGGCCTGCCGCTGCACCTCGCGAGTCTTTCTGGCGAGCTCGACGAAGACGCCGACTTTGGCCCGCAAAATATCCGGGACGATGGGCGTAAAAATATAGTCGACAGCGCCGAGCGAGTAGCCCTTGGCCGCATGCGTTTCGCTCTGATTGATGGCCGACACGAAGATGATCGGCGTAAACTCGGAACGAGGCCGCTGGCGGATGATCTCGGCAGTTTCAAAGCCATCGAGCTCGGGCATGTGCACATCGAGAATGATCACGGCAAAATCCTGGGTGAGGACTTTGCGCAACGCCTCGCGACCCGAGTGC
>JBKJYI010000450.1:0-4203 GCA_046715855.1 Phycisphaerae bacterium | reverse complement strand
CAGTGCTACTGCCCCACCAAATATTGCCGGCAGCAAGTCTGCGGATTGGCCCGACACGTGATAGGCCAGTACGAATACGAGCGAATGTACGATCAAACCAGTTAATAGCCAGCCGGCCAGGCGAGAGCGTCGAAATGCAAGGGCCACGCCGACGACCACCAAAAACGACACCGCGTATACGTCAACATGCCCGTACCACTCCCCCGCCGGAGGATCGATGCCGAGCGATAAAAGCATCAAGACCAGCAAATCGGTGAAGGGATGACCATATGCGACCTGGGTTCGTACCCAACGCAACTTTTTGACGAATCCCTCCCAATCCGTGCCCATAAAGCTGCGGAATTGTTGACCACTCAGGTGCCATTGAACGCGTTGCAGCTTCGCCCTTACGCCTTCCGTGCTTTCGGGAAGCGTTCCATTTACCTCATTGTGCATGTCAATATAGTTGTAGCAGGCTTCAGGCTCGTCCCGGACATAAACATAGGCGGCTGAGTAAACCGTTGGAGCAATGGCCAGCGGGACCATCCAGGCCAGCTGCTTCCACGGCGTCCGACCGGCCGGATGCCATCGCCGACCGGCATGACTCCACGCAATTAAAAAGAACGGGGCGGCCAACAGGACCGGCGGGCGGTTGCCCAGGGCGATCGCAAAAAGCAGCACAGCCAGGAATAAACTTCTGCGCGTCCCCGTGTCGTGATACTTCATCAAAAAGACGACCGACCAGGCCATTAGCGCGAGCGTGGGCATGTACACTTCCGGTGCTCGCAAGTTGATCCAAAAGCGGGGATGAGCTGCCAGAACAAAGCAGATCGCCACCGCAAGCCAGATGCTCACGCCCAGTCGCCGCTGCAAAAGCCAACAGGCAATGAGAACGCCGAGTCCCGTGATGAAGCAAGCGATGGTGATTTCGTAGGCCTGATTGATGCCGGGGAAGAGCGTGATCAAGTAGCCGATGGTGATGTAACCGGCATATCCCGGCGGGTGGGCAACGCCCAAGGTGGCTGAAGCCAGTTGAATATCGCCCCAGTCATCGAAACAAACGTCCGGCGGAAGTCGGGGGATCGTCACCCAGCTTACGACAGCGACCAAGAGCGCGATGGCCGCTAGCGTGGATGCATAAGGAGTCCAACTACCAGGACGAGATCGGGTGATCGATGTGTCGATGTCGGAGGTCGAGGCGGCGGACTGATGTGGAGTATCGTGCACGACAACGCCGCCTTAGAAACGGACAAAATGCGCAATCGGCGGCGACATTGCAGGATTGGTGATCATTTTAGTGTGTATTTCCCGCCTTCGAGTTGAATATTGAGCCCGGCTTCTTCGAAGTTATTGAGGTAGCGGAAGACGGTGCGTCGCGAAGAACCCGTCGCCTTCACCATTTCTTCGACGGTGGCGCCTTTTTTCAGGATCGAGGTCAGCACCTGGAGGCGGCCCCCCACCGATTTGTTGCCCCTCATTTCTTTAATCAGTGCCGCGGCGGTACGCTTTTGCACCGAGTTGTCGGCGTAGGCCCCCTTGGCGAGGGCGAACTCCAGCCCGCGGAGAATGGTTTGGGTTTGAAGAAAGCCGCTGTTTTGCACGAGTATGCCTCCCCAAGACAGTACACCGCTTGCATCGCTTCCTAAGCGGCAGGCGGCATCCTAGCGAGTCGATGAGTATTTACCAGTGGTGGAACGAAATTTATGCACCACTTTGACTTTAGAAGGTGCGCGCAGTGGCACTATGTGACAAGTAAGGCAAGCTAGCAGACTTCGATAACCATATTATGTCGTCTAGATTACCTGGATTGACGAACTGGCCGATACGATGGCGCGAGGAACAATTAAGAATCTGTCATACAGCTGCTTCGTCCAGTTAATACGCGCCTATTCGCGGACCGCACTCGACCTTGAAACCGTTTCCAAAGCCGCCATACCAAGCGGCCCCAAGATTTACGTTTCCAATCACTTAACTTCCATGGACCCTTATTGGCTTATGGGTGTGCTCCCGGACTTTCTTCATATTGTCCTGGGGCCCCCCATGGTTATCCGCGGAATGAGCTCATTGCTCGGCGCCTTTGAGCAAATTAACGCCCTGCCCGAGCATCGCAAGGGAGTGGTTGAAGCCGCATGCTACTACCTGAAACTCGGTGAGGCCGTCTGTATTTTCCCCGAAGGCGATCTTCAGCCCCCCTTCCAGCTCGGTCACTTCTATACCGGCTTGGCGAAAATTTACCGTCGAAGCGGGACGCCGATCATTCCGATAGCGTTGGCCGCCTCGCCGAGGGATATTCGCCGCCACCCGAAATGGGACATCGTGATGGAAGGTAGAACATACGAAGCTCGCATGGTGTGGCACGGCAAAGTACGTGTCGCAATCGGCGAGCCACTAAGACCCACCCTGAATTGCGAAATGGATGAAGAGAAAGACAATCGCCGTATCACGGAAGAGGTCCGCGATCGTATCGGGAACATGCTGCACGAGCTCGCTGCGGACTTTGTGAAACCTTAACGGCAAGCTGATGCTGGCTAGCAAAAAAACTTAATCTTGTTCCTTTTCGGGCGGCGCAGCATCGGGACTTGGCGCAGACTCATCGTCCCGTGATGGGCTTTTGTCCTTCTTCAGGTCGCGATTCACCTTGGAAAAATACGATCGGACGGCCTTGTGGTACTGACGCGGCACCCGGTCACGATGGATGAGATCGCTCGCTTCCCGCTCGGCCGCGGCGACCGTCTTGAATAATTCTGATGAAGCTTCGCCGGGGATTTGCTCGCCTTCAAAGACAAGCTGGCCGACAATCGCCCCTTTGCCGGTGTGCACTTTCTGCCGCTCGGTTTTGAAGGCCACCGCCGACTCCTCCTGCTCGGCCCGGCCTCCGCGACCTTGAGCGGGATCGCGGCCCATCGCTCCATTATTGCCCGGCTGGCTGCCTTTGCCGCCGCACTTTCCGCAGGGCTGACCGCCCTGCTTTCCGGAGCCCCCTCAGCTGGGGCATTGTTGCTCGATGTCTTTCTTCGCGTCGGCCATGGCAGACGCCGCGGCGTCGAGTTGAGACATTTCCTGCTCAAGCTGCTCTAGCTCGCTTAGCTGCTCGCCGGCTTGCGAAAGTTTCTCCGCGGCGTTTTCGGCCTCGCCTGCTTTTGCGGAGCTGGCGCTTCCTTTCATGTTTTGAGCAAGCTTGCTCGCCATGGACTTTGCGCCCTGCTTTTTCTCAAGCTGCTTGGCCAGCTGCTCGGCTTGCTCCTTTGTCATCCCGCTCTCTTCGAGCTTTTTCTGCAATTGTTCGAGATCCTTCTTACTGAGGCGCTCCAGCATTTTTTCGACGTCTTCCTTCTTGATGCCGGCTTCCTCAAGCTCCTTCGCAAGTTTTTCGTCCTTGGTGATGCGTTCGAGCTGCTTGGAAAGTTGCTCAAGCTGATCCCCGATCTTCTGCACCATCTCCTTGTCCTCTTCGGACTTGAGCGTGGCCAGTTGCTCCTTGAGTTTTTCGATTTCTTCCTTCGCGGTTTTGAAGTCGCCCTGCTGCAGCGATTTGGCCAGCTGTTGGGTGGCCGCCTCCTCGGAACCGGGCGGCTTCACGGCTCGCATCATTTTCTTGACGTCGTTGAGCGAGTCGTAGCGGTCGGAGTTCTTCTTCTGGCGAAGCGCGTCTTCATAACGGTCAATCTTCTTCAAGGCCTCATGGCGGATATCTGACGGCGACTGTTCTTTGGCGACGCCCCCCAGATCGAGCTCATCGTCCTTGGGCTTTACGTCTTCCAGCGCGGGCGTTTTCTCGACGAGATCGCGAAGCTGATCCATTTTGTGCTTTACGGCCACACGGGTGGATTCGATGGTCGCTTTTTTCTCTTCGCTCGCCTTTGCTTCAGCGGGCTTGAGTAATCCAGTAGGGATCAGCAATGGAATCGCGGCGAACAACGCGGCGGCAACAGCCCACCCCCACTGGGGCGGAGGCGAAAGTTTGATCAATCTGCTAACGTGAATTCCTCGTACCGCCCTCTCCGCGTCCGCCACGACCGCGTCCGCGAATTCGTCCTGGCCTGGCGTGCAAAATTGCGACGTGCTGACCCGCTCGCGAAGGCCGGCGGCGCGATCCAGAGATGCTGCTGACGTAAGAGCGTCCTCGCGGGTTGCAGAGGTCCAGATGACCGAAGCAATTATCGCTGTCGCACCGATTGCCGAGGCGATCCATGCCAACGGCCAGTGGAGATCAAAAAGCCGCTG
>JBKJYI010000449.1:0-2708 GCA_046715855.1 Phycisphaerae bacterium | reverse complement strand
CGCCTGTTCGATGCGCGGTTCGCTTGGTGAGGCTGTAAAGCGGCTTCCGGACTGGACAACGCCGCGAAGCGAACAACTCGCCGCGACGGGCACGGACGGGGACGATTCTGTCTTGGCGTTTTGCTTGGCGCAAAAGGGCGCAAAACCAATCAAAGCAATGCGCGGGAATTCAACGCAACCGAGCAACGACGCTGATTCGCAACCCCTGAAAAAGACAGGGACTTACGGCGATTCTACGGGCATGGTTGCGCACCATAGTGACAACGTCCTGACACTACCCCCAAGGGGAGTCGAACCCCTGTCTTCAGGATGAGAACCTGATATCCTGGGCCACTAGACGATGGGGGCCTAAGATCGAAAAAGTTAGACGAACGGGCTGGCAGCGTCAACCAGACCGAAATCCACTTCAGCAGGTAAGATCCCTACATGCAGCCCTTCACGATCGACTTGCCGGATTCCGTCCTCGCCGACTTGCGCAATCGCCTCGAGCGCACTCGATGGCCCGATGAAATCCCCGGCGCCGGCTGGGATTATGGCGCGAACCTCGATTACTTGAAGGAACTCACCGCGTATTGGATTGATGGTTTTGATTGGCGCCAGCAGGAACAAATACTGAACCAATATCCGCAGTTCACTGCTGAGATCGACGGCCTCAATATTCATTTTTTGCCCGTCAAAGGCAAAGGGAAAAATTCGCTCCCGTTAATCCTGACGCACGGCTGGCCCAGCACCTTTTTCGAGCTGCTCAAACTGGTCCCGCTTCTGACTGATCCGGGCGCGCACGCCGGAAAGGAGACTGATTCTTTTGATGTTGTGATTCCATCTTTGCCGGGCTATGGATTTTCCAGCAGGCCCCGCGAGCGCGGTTTTACCAGCATGAATACGGCGCGGCTGTGGGTGAGGCTGATGACGGAAGTTCTCGGATACGAGAAGTTTGCCGCTCATGGTGGCGATGTCGGCGCCGGCGTCACCAGCCGGATGGGCCTTCTGCACCCGGGGCGACTCATCGGAATCCACATCAGTTCGGTCGTTCGGCCACAACTTGCTTCAAGCGACGCTCCTTGGACTGAGGCCGAAAAAGCCTTCATCAAGCTGAACGAGGAGTGGGAGCGCAGCGAGGACGGCTACGGGCACATTCAGGGCACAAAACCGCAGACACTCGCGTATGGCCTCAATGATTCGCCGGCCGGGTTGGCGGCGTGGATCATCGAAAAATACCGATCGTGGAGTGATTGCGGCGGCGACATTGAAACGCGATTTAGCAAGGACGAGCTTCTTACAAATATAACGATCTACTGGGTGACGCAAACGATCAACTCTTCCATGCGGCATTATTACGAGCAACGGCACGCGCCCTGGCCCTTTCCGGCGGGCACCCGCGTTCGCGTACCAACGGGAATTTACCTGACCGTCGAGCCAGTGGAGCGGGCCCCGCGCGAGTGGGCTGAGCGCACATACGACGTACGACGATACTCGGTACTGCCTCGCGGCGGGCATTTCGCGGCGATGGAGGAGCCGGAATTACTCGCCGAAGACATTCGGGCTTTTTTCCGGCCACTTCGCGAATATAGTTGAGGTGGATGAGCACCACGACACTTAGAGCCACCGATCAACTCGACCTGGTCAGCCCGTATGAGCCGGCGGGGGATCAACCTCAGGCCATCGCCAAGCTGGTGGAAGGATTTCGCGCGGGCAAGAAACACCAATGTCTCCTCGGCGTGACCGGCTCGGGTAAGACGTTCACCGTCGCCAACGTGGCCGCTCAGCTCAATGTGCCCGTGCTGGTGATGTCGCACAACAAGACATTGGCCGCGCAGCTGTACGAAGAATTCAAAGAGCTTTTTCCGCACGATGCCGTCGAGTACTTCGTCAGCTACTACGATTACTACCAGCCGGAAGCCTACATTCCGCAGCGCGACATCTATATCGAGAAGGACTCTTCCAAGAACGATGACCTCGATCGCTTGCGGCTGAGTGCCACCAGTTCGCTGGTGTCGCGGCGCGACGCGATCATCGTCGCGAGCGTTTCGTGCATTTTCGGGCTGGGCTCGCCGGAGGCGTATAAGGCCGCGGTGCAAGTCGTTGAAACCGGAATGATCATGGACCGCGATGCGCTGCTTCGACGCCTTGTCGATCTGCAGTACACGCGCAACGACTTCGAGTTGAAGCGGGGCACGTTTCGCGTGCGCGGCGACGTGGTCGAACTGCATCCGGCGCACGAGCAGTTCGCCTATCGAATTGAGCTTTTCGGTGACGAGATCGACAAGCTGGAAATCTTGAATCCGCTCACGGGTGCATCGTTAGGCAAGCTTCCGAAACTGTTCATCTTTCCGGGTTCACTACGTAATGCCCGAAGAGCGCGTGGCATCGGCGACCGCGAACATTCTCGAAGAGCTCAACCAGCGGGTCATGGAGTTCCGCCGCCACGGAAAGTTGCTCGAAGCGCAGAGGCTTCTGGCACGCACCAAGTACGACGTGGAAATGATCCGCGAAGTAGGGCGTTGCTCGGGTATCGAGAACTACTCTCGGCACCTTAACGGCACGGCCCCGGGAGCCAAGCCCTACACGCTGATGGACTACTTCCCAAAGGATTACCTGCTGGTGATCGATGAGTCTCATGCGACGCTCCCGCAGATCCGGGCGATGTTCAACGGAGACCAGGCTCGCAAGAAAGTGCTCGTCGAGCACGGCTTCCGCCTGCCAAGCTG
>JBKJYI010000448.1:0-4960 GCA_046715855.1 Phycisphaerae bacterium | reverse complement strand
GCACGACACCTACTACGTGATCGCACACTTCCATTACGTCGTCGCCCCGGGCACGATCTTCGCGGTCTTCGCTGGAATTTACTATTGGTATCCCAAGGTCACCGGGCGGGCGATGAACACCGCGCTGGGTTGGATTCACTTCGTGCTTTCCTTCATCTTCATCAACGTTGTCTTCATGCCCATGTTCTTCCTGGGAATGGCCGGTGTTTCCCGCCGACTTTATGACCAGACCGTTTACACGCACGGGGCTTCGGTGCAGGGTTGGACCATCATGTCCTCATGGGGCGCGTGGTTGCTGGGACTTGCCCAGTTGCCCTTTATCATCAACTTCTTGTTCAGTTGGAAGATTGGCCGCAAGGTCAGCGAGAATCCTTGGGACGCAACCACGCTGGAGTGGTCGGCTCCCTCTCCGCCTCCGCATGGAAATTTCCTGACCGAACCGGTGGTTTACCGCGATCCCTATGAATACAGCGTTTCAGGCGTCGGGCGGGATTTCCTGCCCCAGCACGTAGCAGCGGAGGCATAATTTGTCGGCACACGCACACGCACTTTTGCCCTACACCGTCGAGCCGCATCCGGTCACCGGGCTCTACAGCGGCAAGCTGGGTACCTGGCTCTTCCTCGCTTCCGAGGTGATGCTGTTCGGCGCACTTTTCTCGTCGTACATTCTGCTTAGAGTTGGCGCACCAGAAGGCGGCCGTGCGGCTTGGCCTTCCCAGGTCGAAGCCGGACTCGATTGGCGAATCGGCGCGTTTAATACTCTCGTGCTCATTATTTCCAGTGTGACCATGGTTATGGCCTGGGCCAAGCTGAAAATGAACAATCTCCCGGCCGCCCGCGGCTTCCTGGCGATTACCGTCGGCCTGGCCCTTCTGTTTATTGTGCTGAAGATTTGGCTCGAATACCTGCCCAAGATCCATCATGGCCACGGTCCGGCCTACAACAACTTTTTTGCGATCTACTTCACTATGACCGGCCTGCACGCATTGCACATCGTCGGCGGTATCATCGTGATAGGATACTTCCTGCTTTGGGGTCATAAGCTCTGGTTCACGAACCCGGAATACTATACCAACCGAATTGAGTGTACGGGCCTTTATTGGCACTTCGTCGATCTGGTCTGGATTTTCCTTTTCCCGATTTTGTACCTGATGAACTAAGCGAGCTGCGGACTTCGGTTCCGCTCGGATCTGAACTTTTGAAGGTGGAAATATGGCTGGAGCACACGCAGACATCAGCAAGCACATCAAGGTCTACCTCATCGTCTTCGCCGCCCTTGCCGTCGGCACCATCATCACGGTTGCCGCAGCGCGTGTGGACTTCGGCGGGCATGTGAATGTCATGGTCGCCCTGGCAATTGCAGCGGCAAAGGCGACTCTTGTGGCGGCTATCTTCATGCACCTGAAGTGGGAAAAGTCCACGTGGATCTGGTACTCGTTGGGACTATGCGCGATCTTCTTCGTCTTCCTGATGGCCCTGCCCACGCTCACTACCCACGACACCCCCGCACTCACCGAAAACCGAACCTGGGACGTGACCGTTGGCGCCGTCGAGCCGGAGCAGAAAGGGGAAACCCACGTACCGGGGCACTGACTGAGCCGTTGAATTTGAGTGAATCCACACCTAAGAATAGGTAATAGGAGAATGGTGGTGTCGCTCAAGGCCTTTCACATAATCTTCGTAATCGTTTCCATGCTCCTGGCCGGCGGCTTCGCATTCTGGGCAATCCGTCAATATCACTCCACTGGTGATGTCGGCCTGCTGGTGGGTGGAGTGGTTTCCGGTCTGATTTTTGTAGCCATGGGCGTCTACGGCCGGTGGTTCCTGCGCAAGCTCAAGAACGAGAGCTATCTCTAAATGGAGTGGCCGTGGGGGAGGGCGATCGCGGCGCGCCGGGACTGCCGAGCCGCGGGCTCTCGTGCAACATCTTGTCGCGCCCAGCGTATAAAGGGTGAAATGCATCGGCGATTTGGCCTGTGCAATTGCCGGGGCAGCCAAGGGGATACATAATGATCATTCTGAAACTTGCATCCAAACTCATTATCCTCAAAGTCGTTCGCCGCATTTTTACGGTAATGGCGATTCGCGCTCTGGCCCGCCGATACACTCCCTTGCTGGGTTTGGCCCTGCTTGCGGCCCCCAATGCCGCTCAGGCTTGCTCCGTATGTTTTGGTGACCCTGACAATCCCATGACGAAAGGTGCGGTTGCCGGGGTCGCTGTCATGGTGGGCTTCATCGGCTTCGTGCTTTTTGGGATCGCTGGCACGGCCTGCTTCTGGATGGTCCGCTGCCGGCGCATCGCCATGTCCCAACCCACCAACCGGACAAGCACATGACCACCTCGCCCGGAGGGTCGCGGCGACGGGCCGCCCGCGTTCTGGCCCTGCTCACCGCGGGCTGCATTTTCCCGCTCATTTTTGTCGGCGCCGGCGTCACTACCAGGGATGCGGGAATGGCTTTTCCCGACTGGCCGACTTCCGATGGTGCGATCGTGAATCCCCGAGGGTGGCTCGAGGATGCCAACAAAATGTGGGAGCACGGCCACCGACTCATTGGCTGGACCGTCGGAATGCTTGCGATTGCCGCCGTAATTGCATCATGGCGGCTCAGCTCGGCCGCGCGGTCTCTCACATTGATGACGCTCGGCATGATCATCGTGCAAGGTCTCCTGGGCGGCCTTCGCGTTACGGAGATTTCCCGCACGTATGCAATCATCCATGCCATCTGGGGCCAGCTCACCTTTTGCACCGCCGCTATCACTGCTTTCATCGTTTCGCCATCGGCCTCTACCGCAGCGCCTGTGCCGGTTGCCGGCGCGAAGTTCTTCCAGACCGGCGGGGTCGTCGCCTTCCTGGCACTCCTCATCCAGCTTGGCTTGGGCGCCTGGTACCGCCACTTTGATTCCAACACAGCACTTATCGCCCATGTTCTTTGGGCGCTAGCTGTATTCATGATTTTGAGCTGGCTCACCATGTGGACCCTCGAGCAATACCCCCGGTTGTCTCCGCTGAGCTTTCTGGGAAAATCGCTGGCCGTGCTGATCGCCGCGCAGATGGTGCTCGGCGGAGCGGCGTTTCTCATACGGGTGATGGGCGGCAACTGGCCCGGCTGGCTGGCGACGCTCGTCCCGTCCGCGCACGTAGCGGTGGGGGCGTTGATGCTGGCCTGCACGGCCCTTTTGACGGTGAGCGGCTTTCTCCGGCTGGTTCCCGCAATGGTCAAGTCCGCACGACAGCCTGCGGCCACGGTGACGATTTGAGCGAGTGCATGGAATTAACCACGAGCGAGCCGCGAACTTCAGTTCGCGCGGACATGGATGCGCTCTTTACGATTCGAGCTACTTTGCCCGGTGCCACCGCTTGGCACCGCTTCCACGCCTATTGGGACCTGACCAAGCCGCGCATCGCCGGCATGGTTCTGGTGGCGGCGCTGGTGGGTTACTACGTTTCCGGAGCGGCCCGCTCCGATCCCGCTTCCTGGCTGCGATTGCTCGCAGCGCTGACCGGCATCGGTTTGGTCGGCTGCGGGGCCAACGCCCTCAATCAATACCTCGAGTCCGACTTCGACGCGCAGATGGCTCGCACCCGCGAGCGACCCATCCCCTCGGGCCGCCTCACGCCGTTCGAAGTCCTTCTCTTCGGCGTTGGCATCTCCGTCGCGGGCCTCCTGATTCTTCTGCTCTGGGTCAACCCGCTCTGTGCTTTGCTCACTGGTTTGACCATCGCGTCGTACGTCTTCGTCTACACGCCGCTCAAGCGCGTCACATCGCTGTGCGTCTACGTTGGGGCCGTGCCCGGAGCGCTGCCTCCGGTGATCGGCTGGGCCGCGGGCAGCGGATCGGTCTCCTGGCAGGCGTGGATGCTCTTCGCGATCCTATACTTTTGGCAGTTGCCGCACTTTGCGGCGATCGCCTGGCAATACCGCGAAGATTACGCCGACGCGGGCTATCCCATGCTTTCGATTGGCGACGGTCAAGGCTATCGCACCTGCCGCCACATGCTTACTCACACCGTCGCGCTGCTTATGGCGAGCCTCCTCCCGGCGTTGACCGCCATGACCGGCGCGACGTACGCCGTCTCCGCGATGGCCTTGGGCGCGGCGTTCCTGGCCTGCGGCGCCCGCTTCGTTCTCCAGCGCACAGCGCTCCGCGCGCGTGGAGTGGTCATCGCCTCTGTCCTCTACCTCCCTCTGCTTTTGATCACTTTGATGGTTGACAAGACGCCGGCCGGATAGAACCCTCGCAACTCGGGCCGCGAAGAAATGTTCGCGACTCGGCGTGAGCCTGCATTCCGATCGTCAGGACGCCAGAGCGACGCGGTCGCTGAAAGGGATCTCAGAAAGAGTGATTTCCGGATGCCGCGAGGCGAAGTATTGCGTCTGCCAGGGGCTGGCAAACAGCATTACGCGCAGGCCGGCGGCGTCGGTGGCCTTGGCCGCGCCGGGCGGCATAAGCAGCGCCTTCCAGTTTTCGTCGGCGAATTCCGGATCGACCCAGCGAAGTACTTCCCAAGGGGCCGGTTCGAGCCTGGACCCCGCCCCATACTCGCTTTCCAGTCGATAGCGCACCACGTCGAACTGCAGCGGGCCGACGGCCGCCAGGAGCATCACATTTCGCGACGACTCCTCCAGCGTAAGCGATTGCACCACGCCCTCCTGTAGCAGTTGCTCCATGCCGCCGCGAAAGCGTTTGAACTGTGCGGCGCTGTCCGGGTGCAGAAAGCCGAAACACTCTGGAGCGAATCGCGGAATGCCTACGTAGTGAATGCCCGGGTCCTCGGAAAGCGTATCGCCGATGCGGAATTCCGCATGACCAACCAGGCCGATGATGTCGCCGGGATAGGCCTCATCGACAGTTTCACGCTCGCGGGCGAAGAGCTTGTGCGAGCTGGAGAGCCGCACCTTGCGGCCGGTGCGGACGTGGTGCACGGGCATGTCGCGCTGGAAGCGGCCCGAGCAGACG
>JBKJYI010000447.1:0-3263 GCA_046715855.1 Phycisphaerae bacterium | reverse complement strand
TTCGAATCCTGCCGGGAATTTACCAGATACTGGTAATTGTATCCGTAGGAGCCGTTCCGCTCGTCGTGAGAATACTTTTCTTCGTCGAGAGCGGGGCTAACGAACACGTCGACGGTCATGGTCGTGCCGTTGAGATTGCCTGGGCCCAATCCTTCATCGCCAAAAGGGGCCTCCAATCGTGCGAAGGGGGCGGGATCGATCGGGGGGCCAAAACCCGTTTGCAAAAACCACTGCCAGCGCGGCGATTTCCGATTGTACTCGTTGACGTACTCAACATTCACAGCGGGGTTCACGCGGCGAAGACGCATCGGCGGATAGGTGTCCTTGTTTTCGGTGGTGTAAATGGTGAACGCCGTGCCGATGTTCTTGAGCTTGGACAGGCAGACGTTGGTCTTGGCCGCCTGCCGGGCCGCCGAAAGGGCCGGGACTAGAATGCCCATGAGTAGTGCGATGATGGCAATCACCGCCAGTAGTTCGAGAAGAGTAAACGCGGATCGTCGAGGGCCCATGAGGATCTCCCAGTCGGTCAAAGCGGGCCTTTTTCAGACATCCAGGCCGCCGGAATCATCTTAGGCACCGGGCAACGAGGTGTCACTTACGAGCCTTTGGTTTGTTGGCGGCTCTTTTCTTGGGGGCCTTTCGCTTAGCCCGTTGGGGGGATGCAAGTTCGGACATGCGGCGTTGGAGCATGTCCATTTGGGCACGAAGTTCGTCGAGTTGACCGCCCTCGGTTGGGGCATCTGAATGGCTCTTTTCGGGCCGCGACGGAGAGCCGGCGGAGCGACCGCCGGACGGGCCCTCCACGCCGAAAGCGTTGAACATTCCCTTGGTCCAGTCCAGCGGAGAGATCATCTGGTTTTTCATGGTGTCGCGCAGATAGGATTCGAACTGCTTCTGGCTGGCGGCCATGATGCCCAGGAACGGGCCAAAAAATCGCTCGACCGTGGCTCGCATGGTGCTGCGGCTTGCGCGGATCATCATGTGCATGACGGAGCTGGGAATGAGATCGAGCTTGAGGTGGTCGCGCTCGACCAGAATCTGCATGAGCACGACATTGGTCAAATCTTGGCCGGTCGCGGTGTCGGTTACACACACGTCTTTGCCCGAAACGATCAGGTCGTGAATTTCCTGGAGCGTCACATGCCGGCTGTTGAGGGTGTCGTAGAACCGGCGGTTGGGATACTTGTTGATTAAGACGACGCTGGGGCCGCGTTTATCGGACACGAATGGCTCCTGTTCTGCCCCCATGTTAATGCAATTGCATAAAACGGTCAAGGAAAATTTCGGTTTCTCTCCTTAAATATTGACTGGAGTGTCCTTTATCGTTTTGCCGATATTATTTTGCAAACGCAAAAAAACACTTGACGCAAATGCAAAATGGCGTAGACTTGGAATAAGCGGAGAACGGGACCCGCCCGATTCAAACAGCGGCGATTAGCGAGGAAGGATCAACAATGGTAACCGAAACGAAAGAAACGATGAACAAGGCGTTCGACACGCTCAACGAGGGAATGCGGTCGGCTGTGGACGCTTCTCAGCGGACGCAGGAAACATGGTTCAATTTCATGCGCGATGCATGGCGCCAGCCGGGCGACGTGGACCGTGTGCTGCGCCGCGGCGAGCGAATGATCAACGAGTGGATGCCGTTTGTCGGCGGCACCATGAACACCATGGTCAAGGCCTATGACACCAACATGCGCGCGGGCATGGAAATCTTCAAGACCGTGTTCGACAACATGTCGCGCGGCGAAGCCACTGATGTCGGCAAGACGACCCGCCAGGTCTGGGACGCTACCTTCGAGGCAATGCGGACGAACTTTGACGTGATGAACCGCGTCAGCGCCCGCACGCTGGAAAATTGCGCCGCTTTTTGCGAGACTGCGCTCGCGAGCGAAAACGGAAACGCACCAAACCACGCGAATGGCCGTCATCAGCAGCCCCAGGGGCGACCCGCGGGCAAGAACGAAAAGGCCAGCGCGAACTAAATAGCAACGGGCCGGTCCCTATTGAGGGCGTCCGTTGAAGGCACGAAGACGTTGGTCGCCGCCTGACGGTGTGAGGGTGTTCGCAGCGAGTGGAAGCGATCGCGAACGAGGAGTTTCTCATGCTGAAGAATGTGTACGTCGCGGGCGGCGTGCGAACGCCTTTTGGCGCCTTCAACGGCGCGCTCTCCGCCTTGACCGCTCCCGAGCTGGGGAGCCTGGTCATCAAGCAAACTCTGAAGCGGGCGAGCGTCGATCCCAAAGAGGTTGACGAAGTGCTCTTCGGTAACGTTCTTGGTGCCGGCATCGGGCAAAATTCCGCACGCCAGGCTTCGCTGGGGGCGGGGCTGGGCGTCGAGGTCGGGGCGACAACCATCAACAAAGTCTGCGGGTCGAGTTCGCGGGCGGTGGTGCTTGCTGCGCAGGCCATCCAATGCGGTGACGCTGGGTTGGTGGTGGCCGGTGGGTGCGAAAGCATGACCAACGCGCCGTACTTGCTCAAGAGGGCCCGCCAAGGCTACCGCATGGGTCACGGCGAGTTGGTCGACTCGATGATCCACGACGGCCTGTGGGATGTGTATACCGGCCGGCACATGGGCACCTGCGGCGACCAGTGCGCCACCAAGTACAACATTTCTCGCGAGGATCAGGACAGCTTCGCCATCGAAAGCTACAAGCGGGCGATTCGCGCCTGGGAGGACGGCTTTTATCGCGAGGACGTTGTGCCCGTCGAAATTAAATCCAAGAAGAGCATCACGATGGTCGATCGCGATGAGGATGTGGCCAAGTTTCAGGGGGAAGAAAAACTACGGTCGCTCCCACCGGCATTTGGCGCCGGGGGAAGCATCACCGCGGGCAACGCCTCGAAGATCAATGACGGGGCGGCGGCGATGATTGTCTTCGATGACGATCGGAAGAAGGCGCTGGGCCTAAAACCTACTGCGCGAATTCTGGGACACGCCAACGTGGCTATGGAGTCGGACTGGTTCACCATTGCCCCCATCTACGCGGTCCGCAAGCTTTGCGAACAATTGAAAATCAAGCCGACCGACGTTGACTTGTACGAAATCAATGAGGCGTTCGCGGTCGTCGCCGTGGTGGCTATGCGCGAATTGAAGATATCGCCAGACCAATTGAATGTGGCGGGCGGCGCTGTGGCGATTGGACACCCCATCGGTGCGACAGGCGCGCGGCTGATTAATACAGTCGTTCACGCACTGCATACGAAGAATAAGCGGCTGGGAATTGCGTGCCTGTGCATCGGCGGCGGTGAAGCGACTG